>CAZQSP010000005.1:0-26379 GCA_964596085.1 uncultured Oscillospiraceae bacterium | reverse complement strand
CGATCATACCTCTTTTCATCTTAATACCTCCTGTGCTCCACATAGTCAACGATCAGTCTTGCTGCCTCTTCCTCACTTATATAGCTGCTGTTGATCGCCAAGTTGTAATTTTTGAACTCTCCCCATCTTTGACCCGTATGATAGTTGTAGTAATTCTGTCTTGCCTTGTCATAGTCGGCAACTATCTCCCTTACCTTTTGAGGATCGTCACCGTAAACCTCTGTTGCCCTGCGGATCCTATCCTCCTGCTCCGCATATATAAATACATTCGTAACGCCCGGCATATCGCGCAGAACATAGTCCGCACAACGACCGACGATAACCGCCTTGTCGGTTTCTCCGATTTCCTTTATGACCTGAAACTGTGCAAGAAACATCTTTTCGTTCATTGAGAGCGAGCTTGCGCTTACTCCCCCGTTGAAGCTGAGTGCCGAGGCCAGATTGTATGCAAAGCTGCTCCTTGCCTTGAGCTCCGTACCCTCCATCAGCTCTCTGGAATATCCGCTCTGCTCCGCTGCCATATCCAGGATCTCTTTGTCATAAAACGGCACCTTGAGCAGCTCCGCCAAAAGCTTTCCTATTATTCTGCCGCCGCTTCCGTATTCGCGGCTTATCGTCACGATTTTTCTCATATCCTTTCCTCCTCCCCGACAAATGCTGCGTAGATCGCACGTATTGCTTTTTCAAAGTTTTTGTTCTCGACGCCCACTATGATGTTCATTTCACTGGAGCCCTGCTCGATCATTCTGATATTGACACCTGCCTCTGCCAGTGCTCTGAACAGAGTTGCCGAAACACCCTCTCGGTATGACATTCTGTGACCTACGGTTGCAATAAGAGCCATATCCTCAAACACATCTATGCTGTCGGGTCTGAGTCTGGTGCGAAATTCGTCCAGCACCTCGTCAAGCCTGCCGTTTATCGACTTGTTCGACATAACCACGGAAACTGTGTCTATTCCACTCGGAAGATGCTCGAAGTTGATGTCATAGTCATCCAGAATATCCAAGATTTTTCTTACAAAGCCTCTCTCGCTGCTCATCATATTCTTGTACAGAGCAACTACCGTAAAGTCTCTGTTTCCGGCAATTCCCGTGATTATGCGGTTTTCTTCGTTTTCTGCCGTCTCCGAGACCTCTGCGGTTATATATGTTCCCGGATCGTCCGGATTATTCGTATTTCTGATGTTTATAGGCACATTTGCGATTCTTGCGGGATATATCGCATCCTCGTGCAGAACGCTTGCGCCCATATACGAAAGCTCTCTGAGCTCCTTATATGAGATTTCTCTTATCTGCTTCGGATTTTCGACAATGCGCGGATCTGCCATCAAAAATCCCGATACATCCGTCCAGTTCTCATACACATCTGCTTTCAGTGCACCTGCAACCAGGGCACCGGTTATGTCTGAGCCTCCGCGTGAGAAGGTCTTTATCTTGCCGTCCGGTGTGCTTCCGTAAAAGCCCGGGAGCACCGCTCTTTCGTGCTTTGCCAGCTCTGTACGAATCGCCTCATTCGTTTCCTCTATCAGGAGACGACCCTTTGCATCAAATTTTACCAGCTCTGCGGTATCCACAAAATCATATTCCAAAAATGCTGCCACCAAAACAGCATTCAGATATTCGCCTCGGGAGGCAATATAATCCGCCGACGGGTTATTTCGGAGATTCTCCCTTATCTCGTTGAGATGCGTGAGCAAATCGACCTTGATGCCAAGGTTTATCTCAACCGCCATATATCTGTCCGCCACAACCTGAAAAAGCTGATCATAGGGCAGATTATGCTCGATATGCGTCTTGCAAAGATACAGTATGTCCGTAATCTTGTTGTCACCCTCATATCTCTTGCCGGGTGCCGACACAACTATATACCTTCTGTCCGGGTCCTGTCGGATTATCTCTCTCGTCTTTGTCAGTTGTATACCGTCTGCCACGGATGAGCCGCCGAATTTTGCGACCTTGATGCCCATATTCCTACCTCCTGTTTTGCAACTGTCTGCAACCTGCCTTGCCGTGGGCTTGTCACATATGTATCTGATTATTTTATACCAAAATAATCAATTTTTCAAGCATTGCGCCCTCTATTTCTTTTTGATGCCCTCGATAAGCTCCTCATCCAATACCTTTTGGAGCCTCGGAATTTCATCCTCGCTTTTGACATCGGCTATCTGTGTCATCCATACCTTTGAATAGTACCAGCTACGGGATATGGCATTGGTCGCCGCCCGTGCGCACAGCGCTGTCCTGTCTCCGGCTCCTATCAGGTATATTCTGATTAGCATTCCGACGTTTGATGTCTTTATTTCAAAAAAGGTTTCGCTCTGCCCCACTCCTGCCAGTACCTCCGACAGGTGCTTGGATACGCAGCCCGATACGACCCTTCTGCGCTCGTTCTCACATATAGTATAAAACGCTACCGCCGCAATA
The DNA here is from genome assembly GCA_964596085.1 of uncultured Oscillospiraceae bacterium. Taxonomy (GTDB): domain Bacteria; phylum Bacillota; class Clostridia; order Peptostreptococcales; family Anaerovoracaceae; genus CAG-238. The sequence goes on along the minus strand of CAZQSP010000005.1, from coordinate 23,953 downwards.
CAGGCAAGTATCGTTGAAAAGGTGCTTCCGAACGAGGTAAAGGTGGCATAGTACATCACTATACCCGTCAGTATCCCCATCCACTTGAGTCTGCTCAGTATTCCCGCTTGTTTTCTTTCTCTTTCCATATTACCTGCTTTGTTCCTCTCTTTTGCTGTATTTGCTCGGGCATTACCCGTATTTTCCGAAATTATGCTATGCCGCCTTCACAGCACTGTCTCGTCATAGATATTATATTCGTAAAACGTCACTGCGGCAACATTTCTTTTCTATTTTCGACCCACATTATACATATTATATTCTCAATCCGCTGCTTCGGCAATATGTCTTTTCAATTTTCAAAATATGTGTTATACTTTTCATAATATTGGAGGTAAGTAAAATGAAGCTGAATAAACCCCTGAACAAATACTTTGATCACACGCTGCTCAAGCCCGAGGCAAGCTCTGAGCAGATTGACAGACTGTGTGAGGAAGCAATAAAATACGACTTCTTCTCCGTCTGTGTAAATAGCTGCCATGTGGCTCGCTGCAACGAAAAGCTCCGCGGCAGCGATATCAAAATCGCTGCTGTTGTCGGCTTTCCTCTCGGTGCCTGCACAAGTCGCACCAAAGCCTTTGAGACTGAGGAGGCATGTATGGACGGAGCCTCTGAGCTTGATATGGTTCTGAATGTGGGTGCGTTCAAGGACGGAAACTATGACTATATACGCGACGATATCTATGCCGTCGTTGAAGCGGCAGCAAAATACAATGCCACCGTCAAGGTCATACTCGAAACCTGCCTGCTCGATGCTTCCGAGATTGAGGAGGCGTGCAGGCTTGCCAAGGAGGCCGGCGCACACTTTGTCAAAACCTCGACCGGCTTTGGCAGCGGTGGTGCAACAGTCTCCGATGTTGCGCTCATGAAAAAAACCGTCGGCGATGCTCTCGGAGTCAAGGCAAGCGGCGGTATAAGAGATTACGCTACTGCGATATCAATGATAGAGGCGGGAGCCGACAGGCTCGGTGCCTCCGCATCTGTTGCTATTATGGAGGTGTACAATAATGAACATAAGTAAAAAGGGCGCACTGTTCAAGGGGTTGTTCTGCCTGTTTATCGCACTGACCTGCCTGTTTTCGGTTCGCTTGGGGCTTGCGGACCCCGGCGACAAATGGCAGTACGTGGGTGTCATCATCGGCGGCGGTGCGGCTATCGCTTATTTCAAAAAATGTGCGGAGCAAAGACGTTAGACAGCTTTGAAGCTCACACTGACACTCGTGCCTACGCCTTCCTCGCTTTGCAGGCTGATGCTGCCGCCCAATCGGCTGACACCGTGCTTGACTATTGACAGCCCCAGGCCTGTGCCCCCGATTTTCTTTGAATGACTTTTATCCACGCGGTAGAAGCGTTCAAATACACGCTCCTGCTCCGATTTCGGTATGCCTATACCCGTATCGGACACCGTCAGAGTACATATCCCCGCCTGCTCACAGAGCGACATCTGTACGCTGCCTCCCGGTTTGTTGTATTTGATTGCGTTTTCACACAGATTGTATACTATCTCGTCTGCGATATAAGCAGCACCTTGAATTAGGGTGCTGTTTTTCTTTTCTCCGAGCAGGCAGAGCAGCTCTACACCGTTTTCCGCTGCCTTTCCCTGCAGTCTTGCACATACCTGTCTTGTGATTTCCCATATATCCGCCGTCTCCCCTCTTTCCGGCAGCTTGCCCTCGTCAAGCTCAGAAAGACGCAAAATATCGTCTATCAGCGTTATTAGGCGCGCAGATTCCTCCTTTATGGATTCTGCAAAGCCTGCGACATCCTCCGGTTTGACCAATCCCGCCGCAAGCATATCCGATACCCCGTATATTGAAGTCAGCGGAGTTTTCAGCTCGTGCGAAACGTTTGACGTAAACTCGCGTCTCATACGCTCGCCCTTTTCGCGCTCGGTCACGTCCATAAGTATTATGACTGCACCGCTGATCTGTCTGCTTTCCTTTACGGGACCGGCTATTATCTCACAGGTAACTCCGTTACGCTCTATGTAGCCCTGAGAGCTTTGTCCGTTCAGGGCCTCCTCGATAGCCCTTCGGAATTGGAGACTGCGGTTCAGCTTCAACACAGAGCCCTCAAGCCCTTCAGCCGGCAGCTGCTCCTCATCTGCCTCCGCAGCTCCGCTCGCAAGCGTTCGCAGCATTCTGACAGCAGCGGCGTTGTAGGTGAGTATTTCCGCCTCCTTGTCTATAATCAAAAGCCCCTCGTTCATATTCTCCGTGATTATGTTAAATTCTTCACGGCTCTTGCGAAGTCTCTCTATCTGCTTTCTTATATTCTCGTTCTGAACAGCTATACGTCGCAGCAGGGGCTGAAGCTCATCGTAGCCTGCCGCCTCCGGTCTGTCAAGGTCTATATCGTTGATGGGCTTTACTATTGCTCTTGCGACCTGATATGAAATCGCCGCTCCCATCAGCAGCAGTATCGCCAGAACAAATATCAGCCTAGCCGACATATCGAGCATCAGGCGCATACGTGAGTTGTGACTCATTGAGATACGGATGATATTGCCGTCTGCTGTAGTCTTGGCATAATAACGCATATCCTGCTCAAGCGTGTAGGATATCCTCGTAGCAAAGCCCTCGCCTGCAGCGAGAGCCTCCCTGACCTCATCTCTTTGCATATGATTTTCCATCCTGTGCGTGTCGTATGAGCTGTCATACAGCACCTCACCGTCCTTGGAAAGCAGCGTGATGCGGCTGCCGACATCCTCTCTTGCCTCAAGCTTGCTCAGATAAGCTTCTCCGCCTGCCAGCCAGCCCTCCTCTACGAGCACTGCCTCATCCGCAAGCTGCTCGTCGAGCTTCTGACCCAAATAGTCGTAATGTATGCCCATCAGCAGTCCGGCACATATCAGCATTATTACCAGTGAAACGCTGACTACTCCAAAAAAAATCTTCCTTGTCATCTATCCTCTGCCTCCATCCGCAGCTATACCCTCTATCTGTCCCTGCGCGCCGTCCTTTTCCTAGCGGCGCATCGTATCACCTATCCTGTAGCCTATGCCCCTGACGGTTTCAATCAGCTCACCGGCATCTGCGAGCTTGCTTCTGAGAGCTCTGATATGTACATCGACCGTCCTGTTTTCGCCGTCAAACTCGTAGCCCCATATCTCCTGCAATATAGCATCTCTTGTCATCACACGGCCCTCATTTTCGAGCAGAAGGCTGAGAAGCTGAAATTCCTTCAGGGTCAGGTTTACTCCCGTGCCGTTCACTCGAACTATATGCTTGTCCGGATTTAAATACAATACTCCTATTCTGTATTCCTTTTCCGTCAGGTTACCATCCTTGCTCATATTTTCACCCGTGTTCACGCCTGCGTATACACCTGCCTCGGCTCGGCGAAGGAGTGCCTTTACCCTGGCTATCAATTCCATGGCTCCGAAGGGCTTGCTGACATAGTCATCCGCACCGCTGTCCAGACCTATCACCTTGTCATACTCCGTGCCCTTTGCGGTCAGCATCATAATCGGAATATTTTTTGTTTCCTGCTTGCTTCTCAGCTTTTTAAGAACGGATATGCCGTCCTCCTCCGGCAGCATTATATCCAAAATAGCCATGCTCGGAGCATTCTCCGCCACAGCTTTCCAAAACGCGCTCGGCACATCGAAGCCCTCTGCCTCCAGCCCCGAATTGTTCAAGGCATACGTCACAAAATTTCTGATATTGTCATCATCCTCCAGCAAATAAATCATCTAATTTGTCTCCTCCGGGTGCATTCCCGTCAATCCGTAAACTACCCATTCGGCTATATTCGTCGCATGGTCTCCTACTCTTTCAATATATTTTGCTATCATCAAAATGTCAAGCAAAAATTCTCCCTTGCCGCCCTGCTCTATCTCGTCTATCAAATCTGCCTTGACACGCTCAAAATAGCTGTCCACCACATCATCATCAGTAATCACCCTGCGTGCCGTCTCCGCATCCTTGTTCACAAAGGCATTTATGCTTGAGCTGAGCATCGAGGCGGCAAATGCCGACATATTTTTTAGATGCTCGGGGCTCGGGATTTTCTCCTCGTCCATATATTTGACTATTTCTGCTATGTCCTCTGCGTGATCGCCTATCCTTTCCATATCCGATATCATCTTCAACGCCGAGGAGATCATCCTAAGGTCCCTTGCCACAGGCTGCTGTCTGAGCAACAGTCGCATACAAAGTGACTCTATCTCTCGCTCCATACGATCTATGTCCCGTTCTGCCTCCTCTGCACACCTTACAAGCTCCTCGTCCTTTTCAAATATCGCTCGCACGGCAAACTCCATAGCATCCTCGCAAACGGCACCCATACGGATAAGCTCGGTGTTCAGCTTCTCAAGCTCCATATCAAATCTGCTTCTCATATCATCCAAACCTCCCGGTGATGTAATCCTCTGTCCTCTGATCGCGTGGCATAGAAAACAGATGCTCCGTCTCATCAAACTCGACAATCTCTCCCAATAGGAAGAATGCCGTTTTATCCGAAATTCTGCTTGCCTGCTGCATATTATGAGTAACCATCACGATCGTATATTTCTTTTTCAGCTCCTCGCAAAGCTCCTCTATTTTTAAGGTGGAAATCGGGTCCAGTGCCGAGGTCGGCTCATCCATCAGCAGAACCTCCGGCTCCACCGCCAGTGCTCTGGCTATGCACAGCCTCTGCTGCTGACCGCCCGAAAGTCCGAGCGCACTTGTCTTTAGTCTGTCCTTTACCTCGTCCCATATAGCCGCAGCTCTCAGCGAGCCTTCCACCATTTCATCGAGTATTGCTTTTTTGTGCATTCCGTGCGTTCTCGGTCCGTAGGCAATATTGTCGTATATGCTCATCGGAAAGGGGTTCGGCCTTTGAAATACCATTCCTACACGCTTTCTCAGCATATTCACATCCATATCCGCATATATATCCTCACCGTCAAGCTTCAGCTCGCCCGTAATCCTGCACCCCTCCACGAGGTCGTTCATACGGTTGAGTGATTTCAGCAGGGTGGACTTGCCGCAGCCCGAGGGGCCGATAAATGCCGTTATCTCATTTTCAGGTATACTCAAATTTATATTTTTCAACGCATGGAAGTCTCCGTAAAACAGATCCAGCTCTCGTATATATATCTTCTCCATATTCGATTCCTCCTTTCTACGTTTTACCCGCTATTTTTGTTTTGCAGTCAAGCTCTTTGCCGCAACGCTTGAAAGTGCGTTTATGATTATCACCAAAAACAGTAATACGGTCGCCACGGCATACGCTTGCTTCGTATACAGCCCCTCTGTAAGCAGTGCATACATATGAACCGAAAGTGTGCTCGCGGACGCAAACAGGCTGTCCGCTGCCGCAGGATTTGTTCCCGATGTAAAAATCAAGGCTGCTGATTCACCGACTATTCTACCCACGGCAAGTATCATTCCTGCCAAGATTCCCGGCGTTGCCGAAGGAAGAACTATCCTAAATACAGTTCTGAGCTTGCCCGCACCCAGACCGAAGCTGCCCTCTCTGAACGACTCCGGAACAGCCATCAATGCCTCCTCCGTGGTTCGCATTATCAAGGGCAGCACCATTATAGCCATAGTTATTACACCTGCCAGAAGGGTGTAACTCCAGCCCAGACTTATCACGAAAACAATGAAGCCGAAGAGCCCGTATACTATAGAAGGTATCCCCGACAGGGTTTCCGCTGTCAGCCTTATGAGCTTAACGATGCGGCTTCCTTTTTTGGAATATTCAACCAAATATATTGCCGCCGACACTCCGACAGGTACAGCCAGCAGCAATGTGAGCAGCACCATTATTACGGTATTTATTATCGCAGGTAGCATCGACTGATTTTCGCCGGTATATTCCCATGCGAACAAGCCCGGCATATTCAGATTAGGCAATCCGTTCCAAAGGATAAATCCAATCACGAAAAGCGTTACTGCCGCCGTAAGCACCGCACTCAGCATTACCAGAAGGTAGAGCACAAGCGACATCGGTTGATTTTTGTATTTTCTCAGCCTCATGTCCTTTTTTCACCTCTTTTCAACAGCGAAAAGCATACATTTATGATAAGTATAAACACGAACAATACCACAGCCGTAGCTATCAGTGAATCTCTGTGCATTCCTTTCGCCGCATATCCCATCTCCAAAACTATGTTAGCCGTCATGGTTCTCACTCCCGATGTCAGTCCCTCCGGCATTATCGCTTGATTTCCTGCTACCATGGTCACCGCCATCGTCTCACCTATGGCTCTGCCTATTCCGAGTATGACAGCTGCCATTATTCCCGATTTTGCTGCCGGAAGCGTAGTAAAGAATACGCTTTTTTCATGCGTAGCACCGAGCGCGAGTGCTCCCTCGTAATAGCCTTCGGGTACACTTCTGAGAGCTGCCTCCGAAACACTGATTATTGTCGGTAAAATCATGATTCCCAGCACCATAGATGCAGTCAGAACTCCTTTTCCGCTCGTACCGGTCAATTCCTGAACCACAGGCACTATCACCATCAAACCGAAAAATCCGTAAACTACCGATGGAATCCCTGCCAGCAGCTCCACCGACGGCTTCAGAACCTTATAGATTCCCGACGGACAAAACCTTGCCATATATATCGCGCAAAGCAGACCTATAGGTACACCGACAGCTATCGCCCCCGCCGTGACATAACAGCTGCCTACTATCATAGGCAGTATCCCAAATTCGCCCTCGAGCGGCTTCCATATACTGCCGCCCACGAAATTCAGGATTCCGATTTCTCTCATCGCAGGCAGTCCCGAGGAAAACAAAAACCAACATATCGTCACAACAGCCAGCACGGATACTGCGGCTGCCGCCATAAATACGATTTTCATTATTGATTCATAATACTTTCTCATGCTGTCATCCTCCATACGAGCATTTTCGCTATCTCGGCTGTAGCGGCATTACTGTGCCGCTGACCAATCTGTTATTTCTCCGGTGAATATCTGTCTTACGGCTTCGCTTGTCAGGTCATCCACCGAATTTCCTTTATTTACCACTACAGCGATTCCGTCCATTGCAATCTTAGTTCCCGTGAGTCCCTCTGCAATTTCCTCATCCTTGAGCTCTCTTGATGACATTCCGATATCACAAGCTCCCTCTACGGTACTTGTAATACCTGCACCCGAACCGGTCTGCTGAATCTCCACCGTAACATTCTCATTCAACGCCTTATATGCATCCGCAAGCGACTGCATAACAGGAGCTACCGAGGTTGAACCTGCCACTACCAGTTTTCCTTCCAAAGCTGACCTTTGGGTGTATTCCGCAGCATTATCTTCTACCGTGATGTAACCCTCTTCACTGATTATGCTCTGTCCGCTGCTGCTGAGTATGAACTCAATGAAGTCCGCTGCAAGCTCGTTCTGTTCCTTGACGACTCCGTTTCCGTCCTTTGTGACGATGAGGAAGGATCTTGCTGCCGCATAGCTCCCGTCCTTGATGTTGCTTACAGAGGCTTCCTTTCCGTCTATCTTGATTGCCTTTACGCTGTCGTTAAGAGAGCCGAGAGATATATACCCTATTGATTTTTCGTTACCTGCAACCGTAGTCATTACTACAGCCGTGCTCTGTGAAATCTCTGCATACGGTGTAGTGTTGTCTGTACCGTCCGTTGTTATTCCCATCAGCTCGTTGAACGCATCTCTGGTTCCCGAACCCGTCTCTCTTGCTATTACCGTAATGGGTGTTTTTCCGTCTGCAGCATCATCGACACTGCCACCGCCGCAGCCCGTAAACAATGCGGCTGTCATCGCAACTCCGATAGCGAGTGCTGCAAATTTCTTAGCACTTTTCTTTTTTCCCGGGCTCTTTTTCCCCTGCTCTTTCTTTTCTTCAAAATTCTTTTCCATTTTCTTTCCTCCGTTTCTCTGAGACCGCCTGCTTCGCAGCCTCTGTATACTATATTTTCCTTTTTACGGTTTTAGTATACGATACGAATGTTAAGTCTGAAACCGCAGTTCTGTTAAATATGGGTAAAAAAACACGCGCAAAAAAAAAGAGTGCGTAAAAATATATTATTTTCACGCACTCAGATTTAACATATCGTTTAATTTAGTTGCTCAACTAAGCATTGATCACGCCGAGGATCGCTGCGCTCAGCTCCTCATATGTATCTATTGCCTTGATCTGCGGATTGTCCGCCTTGATCTGCTCAGTGCTGCGGAACAGAAAACCGCTCTTGCTCGCATTTATCATTCTCAGATCGTTGTAGCTGTCACCGCAGGCTACGGTATCAAAGCCCATAGCTTGCAGCGCTCGCACCGTGCTGTACTTGGAGTCGTCAATTCTCATTTTGAAATCCGTTATCTCTCCGTCCTGCGCCACCACAAGCGTATTACAGAAAATCGTCGGCATACCGAGCTTTTCCATAAGCGGCTTTGCAAACTGCTCAAAGGTGTCACTGATTATGATTACCTGCGTTTTTTCCCTGAGCGAATCCAAAAACGCCCTTGCGCCCTCGAGCGGCTCCAGCTTCGCAATCGTTTCCTGTATCCTGCTCAGTCCGAGACCATGCTCCTTCAATATCTTCAGTCGATAGCGCATCAGCTTGTCGTAATCCGGCTCGTCTCTCGTGGTTTTTTTTAGCTCGGGGATACCGACAGCCTCCGCAAAGGCTATCCATATCTCAGGCACCAGAACGCCCTCCAGATCCAAACATACTACATACATAGTCTCATCTCCTTTTCATTTTAGCTCCAGAAATCAAGCTCATCCTCGATTCCCACGCTTGCTGCTCTAAATTCGGGATCCTTGCCCTCCTTTTTCTGTCTGCAATAGTCATCCAGGCAACGTACAGCAGGCTTCATAAGGATCAATATTACCGGTACATTGACAATTACCATCAAGCCCTGTGTCATATCTGCCAAATTCCATACCGTCCCTGCGTTTGCTATCGCGCCCACAAACACGAGCAGGGTTGCAATTATTCTGAAAGCAAGCAGTCCGGGCTTGCTGACCTCTCTGCCGATAATAAAGCGCAGGCAGCCCTCACAATAGGAGTAATTTCCGATCAGGGTCGTAAATGCAAAGAGTGACATAGCTACACAGAGGAAAATCGGTCCGAAGTCTCCGAGATTTGCCTGCATTGAATTCTGCACAAATGCCGCACCGCCTATTTCCTCGCTGAAGGCTTCTCCCGACGAGAGGCACATAAAGGCGGTTGCCGTACATATGAGCAGGGTGTCGATAAATACCGAAAGCATCTGCACCAGACCCTGCTTTGCCGGGTGTGAGATGTCCGCTGTCGCAGCCGCATTCGGCGCAGAACCCATACCTGCTTCGTTGGAATACAGACCTCTTTTGATTCCGTTCATCATCGCTGAGCCTGCAAAGCCGCCGAAGATTGCCTTGAAGTCAAACGCACTCTCAAAAATCATAGCAAACATTGTCGGAACCTGCTTTGCGTTGATGATCAATACCACGATGGATATCGCCACATAGAGTATACCCATAAACGGAACCATAACTCCGGTTACCTTTACCAATCTCTTTACACCACCGATTACGATGACGCCAAAGAGCAGCATCAGTATCAGCCCTATGATAACAGCGGTTTTTCTGCTGTAGAAGTCAAAGGTCGAAAATGTATCCTGAAGGTTGTACGCTGCAAGCATATTGTAGCCCACCGCATAGGTCAGAATGATAAGTGCGGAAAAGAGGACACCAAGCCAACGCTTCTTCAGTCCGTCCTGCATATAGTATGCCGGTCCGCCGTAGCTTGTACCATCAGGATTTTTTTTCTTGTATATCTGTGCAAGCGTGGATTCCACAAAGGCGGATGCACCGCCGATAATTGCGGTGACCCACATCCAGAAAACGGCACCTGCGCCGCCTGCGCAAATGGCAGTCGCAACACCGATGATATTGCCGGTTCCCACACGAGAAGCCGTGGATACCATAAGCGCGCCAAAGGAAGAAATTCCGTTTTCGTTCTTTGGCTTTTCCATTATTACCTTAAATGACTCAGTAAAAAGTCTTGCCTGTATAAATCTTGTGCGGACAGTCAATATGATTCCGCCGAGAAGCAAAATCAGCGGAACGCACCACGGCTGATACAGCACTCCGCTTACCGCATTTATAAAATCGTTAATTACATTCATACTCTAAATTCTCCTCTTTCTATGTATTTTGTTGCATATTGTTATCGTACAACACCGCTTTATTGTACCACAGTGTAAAGAAAGTGTCAAAGTTTTCGTACAAAAGATATTGTTTATTTTCAAAAACACTTTAGCTTATCTCTCTGTTAAAATGACCGCGTGTATCACTCTCCGGTCTGAACAGCGACTCGCCCGAGCGCCCGTCAAGCTTTGCCTGTGCCGCCCTGACTATGCTCCTTACCTCGCTCGCGGATTCCAAGGTAAAGCTGAGACGAAAGCTCTCTATACCCTCTAGCGTCTGCATTTCGTCAAGCAGATTCAGTATTCTGCCGTTCAAGATTGTAGTCGTACAGTCGCTGTGTGAGATAAGCGGAAAGCTTCCGTATTCGTCGCGCAGCTCGTAGCTTTTCGACCTGCACCTTGCGCATTGCCCTGCGACCTTCAGCGGACAGTATTTTGTGAACAGCAGGGGTGCTCGCCCGTATACTATAAGCTCAAGGGCAGGATAGCCGCCGTTTTCTCTGACATAGGCATCCACAACTGCCTTTATCTGCCTCTTGTTCAGCTCATGGGAAAGCGTGACGCGCTTTGCGCCCAGCTCATGCAGCTTGCGGCAGGCGGCAGCATTCACGACATTAAAGGAATAGTCACTCACAAACTCATTCGTATCTCGGTAGTGATAAATCCCTCCGTAGCCGCCTATCAAAAGCGTGCCCGTCCTCGGCTCATAGCTGTTTTGATTTCTTCTTATTATATTTTCAAAATATACCTCCGTTATGCCGCAGCTTATGCAAGCCTCATATTGCTCGCGTGTCATCACGGACGCGCTCAAATACGGTCTTGGCATCGTCTTGTGGCATACGAGCGCTTTTGTGCCTTGCTGCTTGCGTTGCCTTACCTTGCTCGGCTGCAGGCTGAGCTTTGCGGCATACAGCTCCTGCACTATCCTGCGCCTTGCATTGTTCAGCAGCTTGACCGGTATAAAGGCGTTGCATTCCTCAAACTCAACCTCGCCCGGGCTGAACAGCGTGTCCCCCAGTCGCGAAAGCTGTGCGATGACCTGCTCTCTGCTTGTGGGCTTTGCGACCGCCTCCTCAAGCAGCTCGGTGCTTTCGTAGCAGTACGAGCAGCCCATCCCCTCTGCCTCTATGACAAGCGGTGCCTGCGGATACGCGTACACCCTTAGATTCAGAGGAAAAAGTCGAAATTCCCTGCCTATAATACTTTCCGTTTTCTTGTAAAACTGATAATCCTTAGTTTTGTATACCCTGCTGCCCGTCGGCAGCTTTTCCTTGATTTTGATGTAGCATTGAGTATCGGCGCTGTTTATCAGCCTGCCGTCCCTGTCATACAGCTTGACAAGAGCCAGGTTAACATCCTCTCCTCCGCAGTCTATGCGGATTATGTCATTTTGATTCAGGCTCTCGCTCAGGCTCAGCTCGTACATTCCCTTTCGGCTTCCGCTGATTATGCCTATCGGATAGCCGAAGTTGTTCGGCCTGTCGGTGTTGCTTATGTCCTTGGGGTCCTCTCCGAACAGATAGCCCTTGGTATAGGTTCTGTTGAAGGTCTTTTTCAGATTTTCGTTCAGCCTCGCAGTCTCCGTATCCTCCCCCCCTGCCGCAGACGCGCTGCCCTCCGAGCGATACTTGTCCAAGGCTCTGCGGTACTGCGACACTACGTTTGCCACATATGCAGGCTCCTTCATACGTCCCTCCAGCTTTAGGGAGTCGAACTTCCTCAGCTCGTCGATATGCTCAATCGTATTCAGATCCTTCATCGACAGCAGATAGCTTTCTCCGAGCGAAAGCCCGTCGCTTAGATTTACAAGCTCATATTTTTTTCGACAGGAGCCGACGCATCTTCCTCGATTGCCGCTTCGGTAGCCTATCAGCCCAGACATAAGACAATTTCCCGAATAAGAGACACAGAGCGCACCGTGCACAAAGATCTCAATCGGTAGCTGCGCAAGTCGCTTGATCCTTGCAGCCTCCTCAATCGCCAGCTCCCTTGCAAGCACAACGCGATCGGCACCCATCTCCTTGCAGAGCAGTGTCCCCTCAAGATCATCTATGCCCATCTGTGTCGAGCAATGCACCTCCACCCGCTCAAGCTCGTTTACCATATACTCAAATACAGCAAGATCCTGAACTATCACTCCATCAACCCCGAGCTCTTCAAGGAGTCTGAGCTGCCTTTGCATCGCCTCCCTTTCGTCCTCAAATACTATCGTGTTCATGGTCACATACAGCTTGACTCCTCGCAGATGCGCATATTCGACGGCAGCTCGCAGACCCTCCTCATCGAAGTTTTGCGAATATGCTCTTGCTCCGAATTTTTGCATACCCAAATAAACGGCATCGCAGCCTGCCGCTACCGCCGCCTCCAAGGCCTCTCTGTTTCCTGCCGGTGCTAATAACTCTGTCATATAATCCTCACTTAAACAATGCAGGCAACAAACGCTGCCTGCACCGATATTATTTCTGTTTTATTTTACCTTGACCGATCTCCAGTTTGACCACGTGCCGTAGTAAGTGATTTTCTTACCGTTATCGTTATAAACCTCCTTAACGGCACGAACCTTTACATAGTAGGTGTAACCGCTCTTGAGATTCTTGATTGTGGTTGACTGAGTAGTGTAGTCATTGTTTGCGGCATTTACCTTCTTGGTAAGGTAAGTACCCTTCTTGAAGCTCTTTGCTCTCGAGTATCTTATTTCATATCTTGTAACGTTTTCCTGCTTGTTCCAGCGAACCTTGAGCTGCGCCTTCTTGCCGTCAGTCCAAGGCTTCTTGGTAATTACGGCTTTCTTAGGATAAACCTTGATAACCGTTGAAACGGTTGCAGGGTTGTATTTTGCATTTCCGGTCGTGGTGATCGTGATCTTCGCTCTGCCTGCCTTGTGAGCTGTCACAAGACCTGTGGAGGATACCGTAGCCACGCTGCTGTCAGAGGAGCTGTATGTGAACGTGCCCTCTGTAGCCTTTGGCGCAAGCTGCAGGCTTCCGCTTGGATATACCTTGTAGGAGCTGTCTACGCCCGTTACGGACTGATCCAGTCCCACTACCTTGAAGCTCGCATAGGTGCTGCCTGTGTATCTTTCCTTGCCCGTTACCACAACTCTGTAGCTTCCCGGAGCCTTGATGCTTGTGACTGTCTTGCCTGTGCTGTCCTGATAGCTTACGCTGTAGTAGCTTGACGAAAGAGCTGTGGAGCCCTTGTATACTCTCGTTACCTTAGGGAGCGTGATATATGAGCCTGTAGCTGCTATGCTGCTCTTGTCCAGGGTCACACTGTAGTCGGAAATATCGTTACCGCTTACGGTAAAGGTCCTCGTCAGGGTGAACGACGGATTGCTTCCGGAAATAATCACGGTATAAGCTCCGGCATCCTGCATGGAGCTCAAAACCTTTCCGGCAGAATTTTTGTATGTTATATCATAGCGGTAGGAGCTAAGTCTGGTACCGTCCTTGTCATAAACGACAGCCTCCAGCTTGATAGGTGCGCCCACATAGCTCACAGAGTCATTCTTGATCGTAAGAGCATATTCCTTTGAGTTTTCGGTATAATATGCGCCTGTGATAGTTGCCTTGTATCCGCTTGTATTCGTTATGCTACTGTCCGTGCTGCCCGTGTATGTCTCCAGGATCTGCGTCTTTCTGTCGCCCGTACCCGCTACGAGTGTTCCCAGGGATGCCGTTTTCGTTTCTCCCTCGGCATACTTGCCCTTTTCAACCGGTGTAATGATTACATACGGCTCTATCGAATAACCGGTGTAGTTAAACAGATGATATTCAACATTGTAATCCGTGGTTGGGATAGTTGCGCCCGAATATGCCTTCAGGCTTACCGTCGGTACATTTGCCTTTGCGGTACTGTCATAATACTTCGAGCCAAACACAACATCGACATAATTCATGCTTACGCCATTGATCGTCAGAGTTCCCGCATAGATACCCTTCGTCGTTGCACTCGTGTCAACCGCATAATCTCCGTAGCCCTGAACATATACGGAATAGCTTCCCGGATTCTTCGGAGTCACCTTATCATTACCGTCATAGTAATATACCTTATACTGCGAATCCTCCTTGAGTGTCTTGCCCGCATCGCTCGTTACCTTGACCGTCGCCGTAACCGCAGAGCCCGTGTAGTCTACGGTTTTGCTTGTATAGCTTACATTTGAGGCCTTCAGCAAATTATCGTCGGAAACGACTTTGTAGCTTAGCGTTTTGCTTCCGTCATAGTTGCCTGTTCCCTCTATTACCAGGCTGTAGCTTCCCTCACTTGCGGCAGACGGTTCCACATAAATATAGTCTGTGCCCTTCACCAGGGTTTTTTCGAGTGTCTTGTCGTATACGGAAGGATTGACCGTGCCGCCCAGCTTTGTATTTGGAATCGTAACCTCGATATCGCTTGAGCTGATTTTCTTCGCAGCAATCTTGTATGTTGCGTTGAGGCTTCCGCTGTATTTGCCTGCACCCTTTATGATAGCCGTTGCGGCTGCGCTCGCATCTGTCGCACTGTAGCTCAGGCTGTAATCCGTTCCCTCTGTCAACGTTTTATTGTTGAGAGTCACTGTGAATTTCGGTTTTTGTACCTTGCCGTTGTATGTAAGCGTATTGCTCTGCTTGGCAGCTGCACCGCTGATGTCCACAGTCGCCTCAAAGAGAGCCGCATATGTGCCGGTAACGTTTGCTCCGTCGCCCGAAGCCGTTACCATCAGCGTTGGCCATGTGCTATTGTTATCTACGGCTGTGAGGCTGCAAAGAGCTGTTATATCGCTGCCGTTGTGCTTAACGCTGAAATATTGTTTAGCAGCTCCGCCGGTAACCTCGCTGAGTGTCGAAAAATCTTTTATTTTTGATATGCTGCAGCCGCTTCCGAGGTTTATCGCAGTAATCTCAAACTTAGCCGTTGCGCTGCCTGTCAAGCGTGCGCCCTCAGCTGTTGACGCTGTGAGCGTTGCGGTATATGTACCGACATTCCTAACCTCTGCCGGAGCGTATACTACCGTGTAGTCAGTGCCTTCGGTATAGGTTATACTGCCATCCTTGGATTTTACGCTTACGCTCGGTGCTATCACATCTCCCGTATAGCTCGCATTTGCAATGCTGATCGTGCAATCTGACAAGCCGGTAGCCTGTGTCGCTTCCGTACCTGTCTCCGCAAACGCCGCTGCCGGCATCATACAGATCACCAAAGCCAAGCTAAGTATAATTGCTAAAGTCTTTTTCATTGTACTTTTCCTTTCTCCTTGTCATAATCTCAAAATTTGCGTGTGCCAAAATACTCCGTGATTTGGCTTCACCTAAGGCTATTATACGATTTTTGCTATCAAGTAACAAGAGGAATTTACAGAAAATAAAAAGGAATTTTTAGGTAGGTACTCCCACGACCTCGCCTCCCCCCTGCACACAGGGGAGGCACCATAAATGAAAAAAATCGACATTGCGAAATGTCGATTTTTTTGCCCTCATCTTTATTGTTTTTAGGGCTACAGTTGTCTCTAAATCGCTGTCAGTATCTGCCAAGCAGCCCCGCATCTCTTTAATTCGGATATTTACGTTTTATCTCTTGTTCTTTTCGTTTTTAACATTTATGAGTGCTTCCAGATAGTCTGCAATCCACTCCTTATCCGACTCACACATACGGTTCGCCTTCTCAAAGACCTGCCTCAGAGGACTGTCCTCCTCGCTCGTTCCGTAAATCAAGTAATCGGTCGTGGTACCCAGTACCGTCGCCAATCGCTTTAGTGTGTCAATCCTTGTTTCATAAATTCCTCTTTCGATAGCCGAGATGTGATTGATAGAGACATCCACTCGCTCCGCCAGCTCACTTTGCGTGTAGCCGGCTTTTCTTCTAGCTTCTCTTACTCTCTTGCCAAAATCTACAGACATTTATTTTACCATCCTTATATAAAGGATTCTACAGAAACAAGTTGATTTTTGCCACGCATATAACCGTTGAAAGAACTAATTGTTTTCGATTGGTTCGCCGGCCCTGTTACCGCTCGGCAAAAGCAGGCTCGTGTTTCTTTATATTATGCCCTGATTTTGACCCAAAGCATACGCTTTTCTGCGAGTACGCCCTCGTTTTATACCTTTCATCACCGCTCATCACCGCTATACCGGTGCCGCGCCAAGACTATGCCGGGACTATGCCAAGCCTGCCTGCTGTCTGAGTGCCTCTGCCTTGTCCGTGTGCTCCCACGGAAGATCGACATCGGTTCTGCCAAAGTGCCCGTATGCGGCAGTCTGCCTGTAAATAGGTCTTCTGAGATTGAGATCCCTGATGATTGCGGCAGGTCTGAGGTCGAAGTTCTTTTCGACAAGCTCTGCAATTTTTTCATCGGCTAGCTTGCCTGTTCCGAAGCTGTCAACAAGAATGGAAACCGGTTTTGCAACGCCGATAGCATATGCAAGCTGAATCTCAACCTTGTCCGCAAGCCCCGCAGCAACGATGTTCTTTGCCGCATATCTTGCCGCATATGTAGCCGAACGGTCAACCTTTGTAGGGTCCTTACCGGAAAATGCACCGCCGCCGTGACGAGCATATCCGCCGTAGGTGTCTACTATGATTTTGCGGCCGGTCAAGCCGGAATCTCCGTGCGGTCCGCCGATAACAAAACGTCCCGTAGGATTTACATAATACTTTGTATTTTCGTCCAAGAGCTCCGCAGGGATAATCGGCTTGATTACCTGCTCTATGAGGTCAGCCTTGATCTGCTCCTGTGTAGCCTCAGGATCGTGCTGCGTAGAGATAAGGATAGTGTCTATTCTCTTGACCTTGTCACCGTCATACTCCACCGTAACCTGGGTTTTGCCGTCAGGTCTGAGATATGTGAGCGTTCCGTCCTTTCTCACGTCTGTGAGTCTCTTTGCAAGCTTGTGCGCATAGGAGATAGGTGCCGGCATAAGCTCAGGGGTCTCGTTGCACGCAAATCCGAACATAATGCCCTGATCCCCCGCTCCGATCGTGTCTATCTTGTCCTCGTCGGAAAGTGTTCCGTCCTTATACTCAAGCGACTTGTTGACTCCGAGTGCGATATCGCCCGACTGCTCGTCGATGGCGGAAAGCACCGCACAGGTGTTGCCGTCAAAGCCGTATTCCGAACGATCATAGCCGACATCCAAGATGACACTTCTGACGATTCTCGGGATGTCAACATAGCAGCTCGTCGAGATTTCTCCCATAACCATTGCATAGCCCGTCGTTGTTGTTGTCTCAGCCGCAACTCTGCCGTTAGGGTCCTTCTCAAAAATCGCATCCAGGATCGCATCCGATATCTGATCGCAAAGCTTATCAGGATGACCCTCTGTAACCGATTCCGATGTAAATAATCTTTTCATTTTGGTACCTCCGTGTTCCGAAAACTTCATTTGTAACTCTCTCATCCTTATCCCGAAAAAACAAAAACCTCTCGAAAGAGAGGTCTGTGATTTCTACAAGCTTCCTCATCTTTCAGAAAAAATTCTGTAGGATTTAGCACCTTTTCTGCTGACATACCCGCTCCACCTCCGCACATATGTCCTGTGCGGCGACCGGAACGCAAGCATCTAGGTTGCCGGGCTTCTCAGGGCCTATTCCCTCAGCCACTCTTGATAAGGATATTTCGCCGTCAAGCCCTCGCCGACGACTTCACTAACAATTATATACCCTTTAATTTGCTTGTCAATCACTTTCAAATAAGTTATACTAAAATATATTTCAAGAGAGCTTATATTCAAAAGCTATAAAAAGGAAAAGGCGCAGATTTTATGAACGATAAAACCAAAACAAATACAAATATAAATGAAACAAACGATATCAAAGGGACAGCCGACACAGTCATTGCGGACGTATCGGAGCACTGCACCTTTCGCGTGCTGCGGGGCGGGCTCAGTGAAAAAGCAGCTGACAGCAAAAAGGTTTTTGCGGATGCCAATATTACAGATACACGACTGATGGGCGTTACCGTATTGTATGTGCATTGGATCCTTCCCGACAATTTGCTGCAACGACACTTCTTCCAGTTCTTCCGCTTCGATTTCGAGGAATACGGCTTGGACGAGTACCACAGCCTTCTGTGCAGCTCACTCGATGAGGCGGCGCCGCTGCTTGAGGAAAAGGAAATGCAGCTCTGCGGCGGTCTGGGCGCAAAAAAAAATATGCTCACTGAGCGAGAAACGCGCTTCTTGGTTCAAGGCTACATAGACTTCAACCGTTCGCACAGCATCAAGCTGCCTATGGCATATGAAGAAATATCTTTTTTGCTCTCGCCGCATATTGAAATTTCCGATGTCGAGAGCTATGTTTTGATGTGCAAGCAGTCGCCTATGCTCAACTCTCCGTACCGGGTCATAAACTACTTTATTATGCGCTGCGTGGGCAAGGACTTCGACGGTGCAAAATTTCTTACCAAAAACTATGTGCGCACCGAGCTCTTTCCGGAATTTCCTGCGGCAAGCCTGCTGAGAAACTCAATAGACGAGGATAGCGCTGCCGACAGCGGAAGCAACTCGGATTACGTTATCACCGATGACGACAAGGCCTTCGGCACCTTCAAAACGCGCAAGGCATATATGTGCGAGTCACTGATAGAATTTGACGGCAAATACTACATCCTCGTCAGCCGAGTAAGCCTGGAACAGCTAAACGTTGTCGCCTACGAACGAATCTCCGCATTCAGGATTTCACTGTGGGAAGCTTCGCTGATGCTTACCACGCACGAATATATCTGCTTGTATGAAGCCGCACCCGATATCTGCGCCCCCACAAAGGACACGCTGCCAATCCTTGCACACTCAACGCTTACAGAGTACGAAAACGGCCGAATGTTTATGATTTTTCAGGCGCATAACGACCACGTTGCCTCCAAGCTCTACCGTATGAGCGACGATGTTGTGGGTGTCCTGTATGTCCTCAACAACGACCAAATACTGCTCGCCTCCACAACGATCGAAAACCAGCATATGCTGGAACGCAGCCTCGCCGCCTCACCTCTTGCGCACAAGCTGCAGGGACTCGCAAGGTATGAGTTTGACCATCCAATTCTTACCAATTTCATCAACAGCGGTTTTGATGATTTTGAAGTCTTTGTACAGATGGTCACCGAAAGCGACGACTGATATCTCGCAATTTTCGGCACAGTCCCGAGCAGCCTCCTAGATATTGTCCGTCTCGCTGTCCGTATCGACACTCTCCGCACAGCCGCTGTGCTCGAAGCAAGCGGAGCAATCACACTCATCAGTCCGGCTGCCGCCGCATACCTCCGCCTCAGCTCCGCAGCAGCCCTCACACTCGGCATCGCAAGCCTCGCACTGCATATCGTCAAAATCGTCGGCATAGAATTTCTCGATGCCGGCGAGCCTCCTGTCCACAGCTACGGTCTTACGCACCAGCACAAAGAACATCAGTATAAGCTCATATGTAATTCTGGCAGCTACATTTCCGGCTATTGCCGCAAGTATACCGGCAAGGAAGGAGCCCATAGCAATGAGCGCAAAGCCGACTGCGGTAAGCACGCACGCCGTCATAACGTACAGAAGCTTGATTATATCCTCTGCATAAAATTTATTCACATTAAGGAAATTATACACTCTTGCCTTGAAGCCCGTAAACCTGCCCTCGTTCTTCTTTTGCAAAAAAGTAAAATACAGCACCGCACCCAAAAGCGCAGCCGCAAGTGCCGCTACCAGGCAAACAATCGGCTTGAAGCTATACATCCCCATTGTATCATAAAAACCATAATATCCCATAATTGACCTCCCGATAGTATCTCAATCCCGTTTGCACGGTTCATCTGTGTTTCTATACATTTTATCATCTTGTCGAATTATGTCAACCCCTGTTCGCTCGACTGACAAACATTTTTCAACATTGGACAAAGCTTAATTTTTCAAGCGTTCAGCCTTTTATCCACAGATTTCGGAGCGATTGTATACAATTTCTTTCCACATTGCCTGTGGATAAGTTCATATTCCAAAAGCGCCTATTTTTCAACAGATTCACCTGTTTTCTTATTTGTCAATACAAACTTATCCACATATTTTTTAGCCATAAAAATACAATTATTTTGAGTCGTTCTTGCTCTCAACAATTTTTACTTTTTCTGTCTTTTCAATGCATAAAATTTCATTGATTCCCTTCCAAATTGCCTCTGACAATTTTCGTTGATATTCAGCGTTTTTCAATCGCTTTGCCTCACTCGGGTTTGACAAAAAACCACATTCTACCAATATCATATTTGCACTCGTATTGCGGAAAAGCAGTATATCCTTCTTGCACATTGCCTCCCTTCTTCGCCCGTCATCTATACTGATTTCAAGCGAGCCCTGGACTGCCTCCGCAAACTCCCTGCTGCTGTAGGCCTGCCCTCCGTTCCGCTCGCAAACATCCGTTTCGGCAGACCGCTGCGGCGGATAAAAAACCTGCGCTCCGTATACTTTTTCATCCTGAGGAAAGCTGTTCAGATGTATTGAAATGCCAAGCACTACCCCCTCCTGCTCCATCAGCTCCTTTCGCCTGTTCAAATCCTCTCGCTTTTTTTCTCTTATGCTCCTGCCATCGTCCGTATACAAGCCAACATCCTCGCTGCGTGTCATAACAAGCTCTACGGGATACTCAGAGGCCGTTTCGGCAAGCCTTTGGGCAATCTCAAGGCTTATATCCTTTTCCTGCGTTCCGTCCGCTGCCGAAGCGCCTCCGTCCATACCGCCGTGACCTGCATCTATCACGATTACGGGCTTTGGTGCCTGCCCTGACGAGCCGTCGGCAGCCTTCGTTTCGACTGACGACCCTACCGCAGAGCTGCAAGCTCCCTGCTCAGAGCCCGGCAACAGGAGCATCGTCGCCCCTGCCGCAAGTACAAAACAGAGTGTAAAGCAAATTACGGATATGGTCCTTGGTTTTTTCATATATGCTCTCCCCCTTAACACTCAGGCAAGCCTGCCGCTGCGCTTTTGGCCGACGGCTCAGCCCAATGCCACATCGAGCAGCATCATCGTCGCAAAACCGCATACAATACCCATCGTAGACAAAAAACCGCCCTCTGCTCTTTCCTCCTGTGCCTGCGGTATCAGCTCGTGCACCGCAACCAAAATCATTGCTCCTGCCGCAAATGCCAATGCGTACGGCAGCATCGTCTGTATGTGCATCACAAGTGCCGCTCCCAAAACTCCGGCTACAGGCTCTACCAGCGCCGTCGCCTGCCCTATCAAAAAGCTCTTTTTGGCAGACAGACCCTCACGTCTGAGCGGAACGGAAACGGCAGCTCCCTCCGGAAAATTTTGTATACCTATTCCCACAGCTACGCTTATCGCAGCCATAAGCGCCTCGTGCGGATTTGCACTTTGACCGATTGCGCCAAAGGCAACGCCGACCGCCATACCCTCAGGGATATTATGCAGTGTTATTGATATTACAAGCAGTCCGGCTCTGCTCAGGCCTTGCGTTTTTTGCGCTGCAGCCTCCGCAAGCGTGTTTTTTCCCATTCTGCGTACTATCCTGTCGCAGAGCCACATAAAGCCTGCGCCGAGCAAAAATCCCGAAACTGCAACAAGCCATGACGGAGCAGTCAGATACCTTTCCGCGCTTTCTATCGCAGGCTCAAGCAGCGACCAAAAGCTTGCCGCAACCATCACACCTGCCGCAAAGCCCAGCATTGCGTTCATCGCTCTGCGATTTCTATTTCTGAAAATGCCTACCGTTGCAGCTCCGAGCGCAGTCATAAGCCAGGTGCACACAGTAGCCGCAAATGCTGTCAAAATTATATTTTGCATTACTTCACCTCATTTTACTATTTTATAGTATGTAAGCCTCCTGTCCCGTGTTCACATTTATATTTCCCATATGCGCCTTTTTTTCTTCGTCTTTTTGTGCTATACTTTTAGATATACGAAGGCATGGCGGCAAGCAGCAGCCTATACCGGCTTTTATTTTTATTTGGAAAGGATTCAAATTACGATGAAAACGCTTAGATTGTTTAAGGACGATGTGTATATGAGAGAAGCCGAGGCTCGCGTAACCGCGCTGAGTGAGCGCAACGGCAAAGCCCTGCTCTGCCTTGACCGAACTCTGTTCTTCCCCACCGGCGGAGGTCAGAGCTGTGACAGCGGAACGATAAACGCTTTTCCTGTTACTGATGTTTACGAGTATGAGGATGAGATTTTCCACGAGCTTGATTTTTCCTCGGCACAAAGCAGCAGTATCCCCTCTGTGGGCGATACCGTGCACCTGAGCCTTGACTGGGCGCGCAGATTTGACAATATGCAGCGGCACTGCGGCGAGCATATACTGAGCGGCATATTTTACCGTGAATGGGGCGGCATCAACCGAGGCTTTCATATGGGCGAGGATTATATGACGATAGACATTGCTTTTGAGGACGGTGCAGGTGCGGATACGCTGACGTGGGAAATGTGCCTTGAGGCTGAGCGAATGACAAACGAGCTGATAACGGCAGATTTGCCTATGCTTACTCGGCATTTTGACAGCTACGAGGAGGCTGCCGGAGAGCCGATGCGCAAGAAGCTTACAATAGAAAGTGATATAACGCTGGTAGGAATCGGAAAGCCCGAATATGACTGGGGCTGCGTTGCCTGCTGCGGCACCCATCCCTCGACCACAGGACAGGTCGGAATGCTCAAAATATTCAAGCTGGAGAGCAACAAGGGAATGTACAGAATATACTTTGAGGCAGGCAGGCGCGCATTTGAAAAATATCAACAGCAGCTTGAAGTGCTAAACGAGCTTTGCGACAAGCTGAGTGCCGGCAGTGAGGATGTGCTCGAAAAATTCCGCATACTCCAAGAGAAAAACAAGGAAATACGTAATCAGCTGCATTTCTTGAAAAAGGATATCCTCGCCAAGGAGGCAGCCTCCATACTCGACGAGCTTTTGCTCTCTGAGAAAAGCCCGAGCACAGGCAGCAGCGGCAGCGTTCGCAGATACGAGCTGCTCAGCCTCGACGATCTTGTCGCACTTTCGAGAGAAATCAGCCCCGCCATAAAAAAAATCTTTTTCCTCGTACACGAGCCGAGCAACACCGTCCTACTGGTATCGAACGGCAAGACAGACTGCGGCAGGCTTGTAAAGGAAAACGCTTCCATCTACAACGGAAGGGGCGGCGGCAGCAGCACCATGGCACGTGCGATTTTCGGCAAGGAGGAATACGTCGATACCTTCATCGACCTCATAGAAAAACACCTGCGCTGACATAGACTCGGCACAGGTGCATACACGGCTCGAAAAAAATAATGCAGGGACAATGCGATAGGACTCGCAAGCGTACCCTGCATTTTTTTGTTTTTATTTTTGAGCATCGGCTATCGCATCAAGCTTTTTATTTCTGAAGTAAAGGCACAGGTCCACTGACACCATAAGAAAGTTCAATATGTACAATGCCAAAACATAGTTGATGTTGTCTCCGGCAATCTTGCTCAGCATACCGCAGACATATCCGACCAAAATCGCAATCTGAAAGAACACGCTCTTGCCTTTTGCGGTACGGCTTCTGTAGGACTTGACGACCGAAAGCGGCCACGACAGCCCAAAGCAAATTAACATCATCATCTCAAAAAACTCAGCCATAATTCTACTATCCTCTTTTCTGCAAAATCCCTCTGCGGCTGTGCCATCCTCCGATATGGGGATTCAGCCCGATTTTATTACTTAATTATTATATACGACAGCGCTCAAAGTCGCAAGACGTAAACAAAAATAGTACAAACGTCGATGCCTCAAAGCAGCGGGGCTCTGCTCCGCATATGCTGAAGGGATTAGCTCCCTATTTTTTTGTCCAGGTGCGGCAAGCGTACTTGCATTGCTTCAATGCTGTCTTTGCCACGCACTTGCCGTTTTCGTCAT
>CAZQSP010000004.1:0-26670 GCA_964596085.1 uncultured Oscillospiraceae bacterium | reverse complement strand
CTCCCAGTATAGTAGCTATATTGAGGGCGATAATTGTTGCCATCGGAACCATCGCGTTTGGAATAGCGTGATGGAGAAGTATGTATTTCGTCGAAAAGCCCTTTGCTCTTGCCGTATTTATGTAGTCCTCTGTCAAAATATTGATCATAGTGCTTCTCATCGTGACCGCATAGCAGCCGACCATCAGAAGTCCCATACACAGCATCGGCAGCAGCATATGGTGCAGATAATCCTGTATATACATCCACCCGTGGTAATTCGTGCCCGGTGTGGTTATGCCGCCGGTCGGGAATATCTGTATGGCGACACAGAAAACAAAAATCAGAAGCATTGCAAACCAGAAGGTCGGCATCGAGTAAAGCACCAGCGAGCCGGAAAGCAATCCCGTATCCAGCTTTGTTCCGCGCTTCTGAGCGCATACAACTCCTACCGTAAGTCCGAGCACTATCGCAACAAGCTCGGCGCACAGAAGAAGCACCACCGTGTTCGGAATACGTCCGACTATTATTTCCCATACGTTTGAGCTTCCGTCATAGGTATAAAACGATTCGCCGAGCTCTCCTGTCAGCAAATCCTTCAAATAAATCCAAAATTGTGTCAGCAGCGGCTGATCGACACCTGCCTCCGCAAGCAGACGTTCCTTTACCGCATCTGAGGTAGTAGCCTTGGCAATGATAGTTTCAACATTACCCGGCATGATTCTGAAAAGGAAAAAATTAAATGCTATCACAAAGAATATCGTGATACACGCAAAGAAAAATTTCTTTAAGGTCCTTCCTGCCAAATTTCTTTCCTCCTTTCATTTCTCATCTCTTCGTATCATTTATGGGGAGACATCGGCTGTCTCCCCGTTTTGACCTGTAATTTTCGTGTGCCCTGCAAAGCCTAGGCTCGCAGGTGCACCCTGCTCACCCCTATTTCAGCGTGATAGTGCAGTAGTTGTAGTTTGTTTCGTCGCCAAAGAAGCCGTTTGTGCGTGCCTTGTAGCCTGTCCATTTGTCTGAGTTGATAGCTTGGATAGCCTTGTCATAGCACAGATATGAATATGGGCAGTCCTCATATAAAATCTTCTGACATTCGTCGATATACTTTGCACGCTCCTTGGCATCGGTAGTTGACATTACCTTTGCGTACATCTTGTCAAATTCAGGGCTCTGATAGGATACGCCGGCATAGCCGCCTTCATTTTCATAATCCTTGAATATACACATAATCATACCCGGATCCGGGTCGCCTGTCCAACCGTCAAGAGTGAGCTGCCAGTCAGGGTTGCCGTCATAGCAGGTATCCCATACAGCGGTCTTTTCCATCGGTGTCCAGGTGATTTCAATTCCTGCTTCCTTGCAGTTCGTGATGAGCATATTTACTGTAGCGCTCTGCCAGGAGCTTCTTTCTGATGCGGTGATGAGCTCAAGAGAAAGCTTCTTGCCGTTCATTTCACGGATTCCGTCACCGTTGCTGTCCCTGTAGCCGGCAGCATCCAGGATTTGATTAGCCTTTTCGATATTGAGCTCTCTCTTTTCGCTAGGCTCATAGCGATAATCCGGCTGGCTTATAGGACCGAATGCAGGGTCAGCCATATTTCCGTAGCTCATTTCGATTACCACATCTCTGTCGATACAATAGTCTATAGCCTGTCTGAGCTTCTTGTCCTTGCAAAGCTCGTTAAGCGTGTTATAGCCGAGATATTCAAAGGAGAACTGTCCGAATGCCTGTACATCCACATTGCCCGCAGACTCGAGAGCTTCCATCTGAGTTACCTCGAGAGTGTATGCCGCATCAACCTCACCGAGCTTCAGTGCCTGTGCGATTGCATCGGAGTTGTCATACTTTGTGAATACCAATACATCAAGCTTAGGTACATCGCCCCAATATTCTGCATTCTTCACAAATGCGGTGCTTCCGTTGCTGCTTCTTGCCGCATCGTATTTGAACGGACCGGAGCCCACAACATCAGTCGATTCGTAGGTGATAGGATCCTCTACCGTGCTCCAGATGTGCTCAGGCAGAATAGGAACGATCTGATACAGCATATCAGGCTTTGAGCTTTCACACTTGAATACTACCGTGAAATCGTCCGGACATTCGATGGCTTCAAAGCCGTCTGCGTGTGTTGAATACATATAGCTGTCAAGTGCGTGTTCGTATGTCCACTTTACATCGGCAGAGGTAAGCTGCTCGCCATCACTGAAATAAATGTCGTCTCTGAGATTGAAGGTCCAGGTTTTTCCGTCGTCGGAAACCTTCCAATCGCTTGCGGCTCTCGGAACCGCATTGTAATCATCATCGTAGGCGATCAAGCTGTCGTAGATAATGTTCAGCCAGTCATAGACCATTACGCTCTCTGTCGAGAACGGATTCAGTGTGTCATAACCGCCGCTGACAGCAACATTAAAAATCATTTCACCGTCATTGTTCGATGATCCGCCGCCGCAGGCAGCAAGTGAAAACATCATAACGATCGTCAAAACAACCGCCAAAATTTTTTTGTGTTTCTTCATTTCCGTTTCCTCCGTATTATATTTATTCGGGTCAAATTGCCCGTTTCGGACTGAAATTTGTTTGTAGGTCTGAGACTCAGACTCAGCTCTACTCCGTCACGCCGCTTTCAAGCACGGTAAAGCTCTTTTTGTCGGCATCGAGTCTGCAGCGCGCTCCCAGAGGCAGGGTCGCAAGGTGGTCGCCGTGCCCCATCGGCAGCCCGTACAACGCAGGCTTTCCGAGCGGTTCGAGATAATACAGCAGCACATCCTCCAATGATGTGTCGCACAGATATCCCGGTTCAAACTTGAACGGCTCGCAGTTGTTGCAGTGACCTATCATAAAGCCTGCCGCATCATCAAGCTTTCCTGCATTTCTCAGATGAGACAGCATATGGTCAAAGGTCCACGGCTCCGTATCCAAATCCTCAAAGAACAGAATCTTGTCCTTACAGTCAATTTCATAAGGTGTTCCCAGACTTGCACATACCAGAGTCATACACCCGCCTACCACCGGAGCCTCACAGACACCCCCGCTGATGGTCGTGAGCCAGTTTTTGGGGTCTACCTTTTTTATCTCACCTGCAGGCTCTGCCTTGCCAAGAGTTCTGAAAAAGCTTTCCTTGGTATAATCTGACAGATCCTCTTCATTAAAACGCGACATACCCGGTGCGTAGAAGGTCATCAGACCGCTGAACCTTCTTATCGCCAAATGCAGGGAGGTTATATCGCTGAAGCCCGTAAAAATTTTCGGATGCTTGCGTATCATATCGTAGTCTATCTTGTCTATGAGCTGTGCAGAGCCGTAGCCGCCCTGAGCCGAGAAAACAGCGTCTATATCGTCTCTTGCGAACATCTCGTTGATATCATCTGCACGTTCCTGCTCAGAAGCAGACGTAAAGCCCTTTGTTTTGTTTACATTTTTGCCTATCACGACCTTGTAGCCCATATTTTCCAGATACTCCTTTGCTCTGGTTATCTCGCTCGGTGCCCACGACGGGCTTGCAGGCATTACCACACCTATTGTATCTCCCGGTTTAAGCTTTTTTGGTTTGATCATTTTATTTCCTCCGAATTTCGCTGCTTCCTGCCTCAACGGCAATAGTCGATGGCAGTAAGCGCATATACAAGCGCTGCCTTGTCAAGCTGCTCTATCTCTATACTCTCGTGAACCGAATGCGCAACGCTCATCTCTCCCGGTCCCAAAACAATGCAGGTCATATCGGTCTCGTTGCTCATAAAGCCCGCATCCGTCCATGCCGGACATACCGAAAGCTCGATTCGGTCCTCGTTCAGAGTCTCGTTACGGCATAGCTGCGCTTCCGAACACATTGCCGTCTTTACGCTCGCTACCAGCGGATCTGTCGGCTCCGTCACATACGGCAGATGCGGCATATCGTTTACACCCTCAAACACATCGCGAATAACAGCTTGGAAGCGCGGATCCTCCTCGTGCAGTCTTGCTGCTATTTCCTCAAGCTCGGCGTACACCTGCTCTATCGTCTCTCCCGGAACGCAACGTCTGTCGAGCTTTATCACACAGTCATCAGGAATCGTACTCGGCTGGTCGCCGCCGCAGATGGTTCCCACATTTATGGTCGGAGCCCCCAATATCGGATGCTCCCTGCTTTCCAATACCGGTATGTACTCCTCGTATATCCGGTTTATAAAACGGCTTGCCATCTGTATTGCGTTTATACCGTTCTTATAATCTCCGCCGTGCACCTTTTTGCCGCGGATTCTTACTTCTATCCATTCCAAACCCTTGTTACCCAGGTTTATTGTCATATAGCTCGGCTCGCCGACGATTGCAGCATCGGTATACGGACCGTGCTTGATAAGGTATTTTACTCCCTTGCCCTGCTCCTCCTCGTCTGCCACTCCGGTAAAATACAAATCTCCGTCAAGCTCAAGCCCCGCATTCTTGATTGCGGTCATAGCCGCCATCATTGCCGCAAGTGCGCCCTTCATATCACAGGCACCTCTGCCGTAGACCCTGCCGTCCGCTATGCGACCCGAAAAAGCATCCTCAAAATCGTATGCCGGAACCGTATCCATGTGCCCCGAAAGCATCAGCGAACGTGCCTCTCCCGACTTTTTTCCGGCCAGCCTTGCGACCGTATTATACCTACCGCCGCCTATATCTATTGCCTCGCTTTCTATTCCCTGAGACTTAAAATAGTCGGCTATATAGTTTGCGATTTCGCGCTCCTGCTCCTCCATAAACGAGTAGCTTTGAATTTTTATCATATCTGAAGTGAGCTTTGCGACATCAATCCTTTTCAGCTCCTCCAGCAGTCTTTTTTGCTTGTCCATACCTCTCTCCCTCGCTTGTCCCATCACAGTGTACCGTCTGCCTCACAGCCAGCCTCTCGGTAAAGATACTCCGTATATATAGCCGCACTCAGCATAAAGCTTGTCTCCGGTACCTGCTCATTTTCCATATGCGCAGTATCGGGATCTCCGGGAAATACCGGCCCCCAGCACACAAAGCCCGGAATCGCCTTTGCATAGCTGCACCCCGGCCCCGGCAAAAACTCGTTTTTCAGCCCATAGCTTTCGTAGACCTCCTTCATACGATTCAGCCACGGACGCTTGCTGTCCGTATATATCGGCGCAAGAGACTCGTCTATGCGGATTTGATAGTGATATTTGTCCTTCAATTTCTCAAAAGCAGCTCTTATATTTTCGGCAGGCATATCAAAGGCGTTCCTAACATTGAAGTTTATCCATACGGCTCTGCCGTCCTGTCCCATAAGCGTAGGCACTATCGTTGTCTTGAGCCTTGCCTCCCGAGGTATATCTGTCTCTACCCTTTCAATCGGAAGTCTTGAGCCGTATTCGCCCTCAGGAAAGTAATCAAGCAAAAAGCTTGAAAAATCCAAGCTGCTGTCCTTGAGCTTTTCCGCAAGCCTTAGCATAGCGTTCTCCCCGAGCTGAGGGGTCGAGCTGTGAGCCGCCCTTCCGCTTACATAAAACAGCTCTCCGTTACGGCTGAATTGACCCTCGGACGGAATACTGTTGCTCGCAGAGCCGCATCTGAAATCATCATATTCGCTCGGAAGCTGCTGCTCAAAACGCAGTACAATGTCCATATAGCCGTTTTCGGAATTATACACGGGAAAATTGCCATCGGGAGAATAGCCGTAATCCGGAAGCTCAAACTCCTCCTTATAATGCGCCATATCCACCCAATTATCCTCCTCGCTCGTTCCTATGATGAGCTGAATCCTCTTGTTGAAGCCGGGAAGCGTTTCCTTCAGGTATCTCATTGCATACAGGCTCAGGATTACAGAGCCCTTGTCGTCTGCGATACCGCGCCCGTACAGCGTTCCGTCCGCCACAGTCAAGGTATACGGCTCGTATATCCACGCACCTCTATTTCCTATGTCCACAACGTCCACGTGAGCCAAAATTCCCAAGGCAAGCTCGCCCTCACCTATTTCTGCCACTGCAACGTCTCCGTGTCTGCCTATGACTGTCCTCATTCCGAAGGAAGCTGCCAGCTCCGCCACATAGCGCAGCGCCTCCCTGCAGCATTGACGGTCCGATGTCACACTCTCAAGCTCCATCAGCGTGCGCAGCTTCTCATATATTTCCTCCTTGTGCAGTGAGAAATAATCCTCTATTTGCTTCTTGATATCCTGCATATTGTTCCCTTTCCCGTGACCCGTGCAAGCCTATGCGGCCGCCGTTACGCCGCTTGTTCATTGTGCCCGCCTGTCATCCTCGTCATAAAAAAATTATAAACCTCGGGGCAAGCCCGAGGTCAAGACAGATTTTCATTTTTTTGCTTTTGATGTCGCAATCGGTGCATAGAGTCTGTACAGTCCCATACGTTCGCCGTCCCTGAAAAAGTTTGTCTCCTCACGTCCGTAAACGGTACCTGTGAGCTGTATATTGTTCTTCTCGGCATATGCCACAAGCGGATTTATCATCTCGCGTGGATTTTCCGAGAAAAAGACCTCTGTGATCAGGCAGTTGTCCTCTTTTTCTTCTATGACATATGCTTTCGTGTTTCCAATCTTGAGGCGCGCGTCCTCGCGGAAGGAGAAGTACTTGCGCAGTCCCTTTTCCGGCTCTGCAAGATTGTAATAGAACGATACGGACAGCTTCATCCAGTCATCCCTCTCAAGATCGAAGCATTCACGCAATGCGCTTGCGATATGCTTCTTTTCGTCTATATATCCTATCCTGCGATATTCCGGAGGCATCGCTCCTATCTCGAATTTTCCTATCATATCCAGCTCTTCGCGGTAAAACTCATCCCACTCGTCGAGCCTCTGCATCATATTTACCGTTTCCTTTATGCTGCTTATCAGCTCACTTCGCCTCAGCTTTATCACGTTTCCGATTTCCTCTACCGGTATGCAGTCCTTCATTATGGTCTTGATTTCCTTGATGGAAAGTCCTACCGAACGATAAAACAACACATCGGAAAGCCTGATAAAATCGTCGGACGAGTACTCCCAGTAATTGTTCTCCGGATTCCTGTGAGGCGATATTATCCCCTCGTTGACATAGTGTCGAATCGTTTCGTTGGATATTCCCAATGCCTTTGATATTTCTCCCACGCTCAGGTACATAGCCTTCCTCCCTGTTGTGCAACAAAAGTTTAACGATTTTTTTATATCCTAATCTTAACTCTGTTCTAGTTCCAAAGTCAAGTTTTTTGTGGTATATGACTGCAGCTTGCCTCTCTTTGATAATGGAGACCGACCTGCGAGGACTATCATAGCACAAGCTCTACCGATACAGGCTCGTTCAAGGACACAAAGCCTTCTATGTATGCTGCCGTAACCTTGCCGTTTCTGACCTCTGCGGAGGCATCTATCGTGCCCGCCGGCTGAGGAAAGCTAAATTTGTACTCGCCGTCCGGTCTGCCTGCTCCGAAGGCTATGGCGCAGGAGGCGGTTCCGCTTGCACACGAGCCCTCAAAATATGTGCTGTCGACATCCTTTACATATACGACCGGAGTCAGCTTCTCCGCAGCTGTGTCATAGAACATCGCTCCGAATGCCGGCGGATTTGATGCGGAGTAGACAAAGGCTTTGATTTTTTCAAAGCTCTCACGTGTTGCCTCGACATCACGCAGTATATAATGCACGATTCCGCCAAAATCCACCGCTGTCACCGGCTCCTTGCATTCCGAAAACAGCGAGTGCATATCCACCATGCTCACGCTTTTGTATTCCGGCATACGTACACGGGTATAATTGCTGTCGGTGTTCACCTCTACTGTCAGTATTTCTTCTGCGCCGCTTACATCAACAAAGACCTTACCCTCTCCGCGTATGCCCAGCTCACGGGCAAGCATAAGTCCGAAGCTTCTGGTCGCATTGCCGCAAAATTCAAGACCGCACATCTCCATCCTGCCGTCTGCCCTGCCGCATTCAGGTGCATCGAGCACAAAAGCAACCTGCTCTGCCGCAAATTCATCCATCGCAAGGAGCTGCTCTGCCACCCTTGCATACTCACCTCTGTCAAAGCGGTCGTGCACAAAAATTGTAATGTTTCCGGCAGGGTCTGCTACACTTATTTTTACCTTTCTTTTTTGCATTGTTTCTCATCCCTTCACACTTTTTATATTTTTTGGGGTATAATATATATCATCAAGTAAATTATGTAAATGACAGGAGGCAATTATGGATTCCCGAATTATCAAGCTTTCAAATATGCTCACAGGCTATTCCTGCGACCTGCAAAAGGGCGACAGGCTTCTTATCGACTACGAGGGCGAAGCAAGCAAGCCGCTCGTTCGACAGCTTATCAAGGATGCATATCGACTCGGTGCGATGCCGTTTGTCAGCAATCGCGACAGCCGCATTCTCCGTGAACTGCTGCTCGGATGTGAGGAAGAACAGCTCGAATTTTTGAATGAGTGCGAGCTGTACCGTATGAAAGGCATGGATGCCTACATCGCAATTCGGGGTGGCGAAAACAGCTCAGAGCTGAGTGATGTACCGTCCGAAAAGCTCAAGCTGTATAACAGGCTTACCTCTCCCACACTGGACTACCGCGTAAACGAAACAAAATGGGTCATCCTGCGTTATCCGAATCCCTCCATGGCGCAGCTGGCAAACAAGTCTCAGGATGCCTTTGAGGACTTTTTCTTTGATGTCTGCACCTTGGATTACAGCAGGCTGAGCCGTGCAATGGATGCCCTCGTCTCGCTTATGAACCGCACCGACAGGGTTCGCATTACCGGTCCCGGAACGGAGCTCAGCTTCTCGATCAAGGATATTCCGGCTGTCAAATGTGACGGACTGAGAAACATCCCTGACGGTGAGGTCTACACAGCGCCCGTGCGCGAGTCTGTGAACGGCATTATAAGCTACAACACTCCGAGCGAGGAGCAGGGCTTCACATACGAAAATATCCGCTTTGAGATCAAAAACGGCAAGATAGTAAACGCAAGTGCCAACGACAACGAAAAGCTCAATGCCTTGCTCGATACCGACGAAGGAGCTCGCTACTTCGGTGAATTTGCAATCGGAGTGAACCCGTATGTACTCGAGCCTATGAAGGACACGCTGTTTGACGAAAAAATCTGCGGAAGCTTCCATCTTACACCGGGTATGTGCTACGAGGATGCTCCGAACGGAAACAAATCCGCACTTCATTGGGATCTGGTATCCATACAGCGACCGGAATACGGCGGCGGCAGGATATATTTTGACGATGTGCTCATTCGCGATGACGGTCTGTTCGTTACCGAGGAGCTGAGCTGTCTCAATCCCGATATGCTGAAATAGAATCAATCCTTGGTTCCGACGACCCTGTCGTGTTATTTTGACTGTTCGAGCAATGCATGAATACGCTCGTTGAGCATCTCGAGAGCCACCAGGTTATAGCCTCCCTCGTGAACTATGATATCCGCAAATTTTTTGCCGGGCTCGACGAACTGCTCGTGCATGGGCTTGACCGTCGTCAAGTATTGGTTTACCACCGAATCTAAGGATCTTCCTCGTTCCTTTACGTCTCTGATTATCCTGCGTATTATCCTCACATCGGCATCGGTGTCGATAAACACCTTTATGTCAAAGAGGTCTCGCAGCTCCTTGCTCTCAAATATCAATATGCCCTCAACTATTATCACCTTTGCCGGCTTGACCGTCACGGTCGCATCGGTCCTGTTGTGAATCGTAAAATCATAAACGGGTCTCTCTATGCTTTTGCCGTTCGCCAGGCTCTTTATGTGCTCAAGCATCAGATCCGTATCGAAGGCATTCGGATGATCGTAATTCAAAAGCTTGCGCTCCTCAAAGCTGAGCTCATCATGCCGCTTATAATAAAAATCGTGACTGATTATCGTGATGCGCTCGCTGAACTCCTGCTTTATACTGTTTATCATCGTGCTTTTGCCGCAGCCCGTGCCGCCTGCAATTCCGATAATTATTACTTTGTCATTAGTCTGCATTTTACTCGTTCCTCATCTGCGTATCAAATGACCGCCGCTACTGCATTTTGTCTATTCTCATTGCTATTCTGCGGAAATTATCCGCTATATAGGTGTTCTCCCTAAATACAACGGGCATCCCGAGGTTTGTCGATATATGTATGTTCTCGTCCTCCCGAATCAAGCCTATCACTCGGCTCCTTATTCCGCGCATAACCTCCTCGATGCTCGGTGCAAAGCCCTCGTTCATCAGCTTTATGTTTATCTTGTTGACCACATAGTATATATTCTGCATACCCTTTTCCTTCAGCACCTGAGTCAGCAGCTCGCTGTCCCTGATAGATGATATTTCGGGGTTTATTACTGCGATAACCTCCTGCGCACCGCCCAAGACCATATCCAGTCCGTCGTCTATCCCTGCCGGGGCATCCAGTATTACATATTCATACTTTTCTGCCAGTCTATCACACAAGACCTTCACGTGCATCGGCGTAAGGTTGCCCTCATCCCTTCTCGGAGATGCAGCCATAAAATACAGTCCCGGAAATGTCTTGTCCGTGATTACAGCCTGATTTATCCTGCAAAGTCCGCTCATAACATCGTTTACATCATAAACAACGCGATTTTCCAAGCCCAAATACAAATCCAGGTTTCTCAGTCCCGTGTCCATATCTATCAATATAGTCTCTTTTCCCATTTTTGCTAAGCTTGCGCCCAAATTCGCCGCAAACATAGTCTTGCCTGTTCCGCCTTTTCCCGAAACGATCGCAATTATTCTTCCCATAGCTTCTCCTATTGCCGTCAGTTCATTTTATTAGAAAAGTCAGGTGCCTCGAGCTTTGTATCAACTTGGAGGTACTCACCTATAATTTCTCTTGCGACAGGCGCCGCATTGTATGACATACCGCCCTGCACCAGCAGTACGACAACCGCAATCTTTGGGTTGTCGGCCGGAGCCATTGCAACTGTCCACGCAAAGTTATCGTAAGTGTCCTTATATTTGTTTATCTGTGACTGCGTGACCTTTCTGTCGCTCACAGAGATGAGAGCCGCATCCACGGTATCGTTTTCTGTCGGATATGTGGTCGAGTCCTTCTTCATCATTTTTTCCATCTCACCTTTGACCTCACTCCAGGATATACCCGGAGCA
Source organism: uncultured Oscillospiraceae bacterium (assembly GCA_964596085.1). GTDB lineage: Bacteria > Bacillota > Clostridia > Peptostreptococcales > Anaerovoracaceae > CAG-238. The sequence goes on along the minus strand of CAZQSP010000004.1, from coordinate 15,641 downwards.
ATGGCGGACAAATGCTCCTTGATGTAGGAGACCTCATCCTTTGGGTTGATGTAGCCGTCTCTTTCGGCGGTACCGGTCTTGCCGGCAACCTCGATAGGAAAGCCCGCAAAGGTGCCCGACAGAGTACCCCTCTTTACTACGAGCTTCATACCCTCTATTACTGCCTTAAGGTCAGCAGCATCCACATCTATCTGATATGCCTCGTCCTTTTTTGTCAGTCCTTCGCCCTCGATGCCCTTGACAACGCTGACCCGGTTACGCTTGCCGTCGTTTCCGAGTGTGGCTATATAGTTTGCAAGCTGCAAAGGAGTATAGGCATTGTCGCCCTGTCCTATGGCTATATTAAACTCATCGCCTCTGCCCCATTTCGCCTGATTAAAATATGAGTACTTGCAAAGGTCGGCAAGATCCTCCACCTTTGATTCCTTGACCGTCGTCCGCTCGCTGATGCGCTCTATGATGGTAGCTCTGTCCGGATTATCGTCCATCCAGCTTGTTATTATATCAATTTCTGCTCTGAACCCTTCCTCGTCCTTCGTCGTTGATTTTGGCCAATACTTGTTTCCGCTGTAGTAAAGGGTGTTCCACAGCGAGGTTTTCATCGCCTGAAGCTTCCTCTCCTTGGATGCAAGAGGTGTCGTTACCTCGTAAAGCTCGATACCTGTCTTTTGCCCCAGTCCGAACTCCTCCGCAACCTTCATAATCTTGTCAATGGAAATCTCCTCATCATAGCCGAGAGAGCTTTGGCTGTTCCAGTCAATACCCGTGCTGATACAATAGAAATAATAGTTGCAGGAATTTTGGATTCCCACGGCAAGTGACTGATTGCCGTGCGAGCCCAGTCCGCTGTTGTAGTTACTGCAACCGAACCTTCTGCCGCCCAGCTCTATATAATTGCCGTCGTATATCTTTCTGTTGGGATCCAGTCCGCATTTGAGAGCGGCAACCGCAGTGATAGGCTTGAAGGTCGAGCCCGGCTGAATGGCACTGCTGGTCGCTATGTTATACAAGGGTGTCGGTGCCAAGGGATCCCTCGGGTTTGTGCTCTGTACCGACTCCCAATCCTTTATGGATATGCCCTCTGCAAAGAGATTCGGATCAAAATCCGGATAGCTTGCCATTGCAAGTATATCCGCTGTTTCAACATCAATCGCAACGACCGCACCTGAGCCGCAGTTCTCATATTTTCGCAGAGTTCTGTTGCCGTATTTGCTCTTAAACACGCCGCCTGTTTTGACCGCCTTGATACACTTTTTCAGACTTTTTTCCGCAACCTTCTGAAGGTCGGAATCTATCGTCAGGTAGACATCCTTGCCGGCAACCGGCTCTGTTTCGCTTACGGTCTCGATATAATCTCCGTAGCTGTTCACAAGAATACTCTTTACACCGTCCGTTCCGTGCAGCTTCTCCTCCATGCTCGCCTCGATGCCGTCCTTGCCTATCAAATCATCGCTGTTATAGCCCTTTTTGAGCACATACTCATCATACTGAGCATCGGATATGCTTCCCATATAGCCAAGCACGTGTGACAGCAGGCTGCCGTTGGGATAAACTCTTACCGTTTCGGATGCTATTTCCACACCCTTGAGAACATCCCCCATTTCTTCTATATATGCTACCGTTTCGTCACTCACATCCGAGGCTATCGTGCTGGATCGGTATTTGTTATAGCCTGTATTCTTTATTTCCTCTCTGACGACAAATATCTTGCGCGCCTCCCTGTCCGAAAGCTCCGGATCCACGCTGTATTTCTCTCTCAAGGCACAAAATGCCTCTTTTGCGGTCAAATCGGTACGTTTTACACTCTTTCCGCCTTCGTCTGTCTCGGCAACGGAAAGATCGTATTTGCTGATAAAATCCGCCTTCTTGGAATCATACGAAAAGGTCATACTCTTTGTGTTTATCGCAGGCCACACGCTGTAGCTCTCCTGCAGCTCCTGCACAGCCTCAAACCTGTCAAGCTCCGGGTCAATCTCGTATTTCTGTCGGAGTACCGCCAGCGCATCCTCCGCAGCCGCATCCACGGAAAGCCCGAGACTCTTCAGCCATTTTTTCTTGTCAGAATCGTAGGTATAATAAAACTCTCCCTTTTTGTTTATTTTTATCGGGAAATTATCAACATAGTCGTCTCCGTTTTTTTCCAGAAGCCTTACCAACGCATAGCAGGAATTGTTTATCTCCTCCGTCTGCATACCGCTGACATTGAAGGTTACCGTAAAAATCTGCTTGTTACCTGCCAAGAGCCTCCCGTATCTGTCCAAAATATTTCCGCGCGGTGCCGATGTGACCACCTCCTTGGTATTTTGGCTCTGTGCAGCCTCTGTCCAATGTTCCTGCTGCAAAACGGTCAACACAAAAAGCCTTATGCACAGCAAAAGCATAAGGATCACCACAAGTGCGATTATTTGATAATATCTGGAGTTCAGGAGTTTTTTGTTCATCTGAAATACCTATCCTTGCGATGCTTGACCGCTTTTTTTATCAGAATAAAGTAAATAAGCGTAATAACGCCGAAGGAATATATACATACCACCGGCAGTGATTTTATAACATAAACAAAGCCGATCGGATTTCCCGACAGTCTAAGCAGCAGCCAGTCTATGCCGTAATACATAAATATGGACAGCAGCGTTACTATCCACATATTCACGATGTTTTCCGTATTGGCAGCTTCTCTGACCAGAAGGATGAATATTGCCACCAGCACCAGCGAAATTGCCGTAGGACCTATCACGCTGCTGTAGCAAATGTCATATAATATTCCGAACAGTGCTCCGTATACCACCCCGTACATCTCGCTTTCGTAGAGAAAGGAGAGAACCACCACCAGGCAAAGCATAAGGTTCGGCGTATATCCGGCAATGCCTATCAGATTGAGCAACGAGCTTTGGATAAAGAACGCAAGCAAAAACATAAGCCCTGCTTTCCAGTACTGCATATTCATAGAATCACCGCAACCTTCTGCAAGCTCTTGAAGTTCACCGCCGGCTCTACCGTAAGCTCCTTCAGCAGCGTATTGCTGTTATATGCAACCTCCTTGACGGTTCCTATCTCCAAGCCCTGAGGATAGGTGCCCAGACCCGAGGTTATGAGGATATCGCCCTGCGAAACCGGTGCCTCGCTGTCAAGCATATATCCGCTGATTTCAGCCTTGGAATTTCCGTATACAACTCCAAGCTGCTTTGTGTCTCTGGACAGCTTGAAGCTGACCTTGCTGTCATCATCTATTATTGAGATGACCTTTGACCATCCGTTGCCCGTGGACTGGATCTTGCCGATAAGACCCATACCGTTGACAACGGCATCGCCTACCTCAACGCCGCTTTCGCTTCCGATATTTATGGTAAATACATTTGTCCAATTTGAGCCGTCATACGAGCTCACGTTTGCGGAAACAAGGCTGAACTTCTTTTTTGTATAATCATAGTTCAGTATCTCCGCAAGCTCCGAAAGCTCCTCCAATTCCTCACGCTCAAGCTTTGCTTCGGCAAGCTGCTTCTTCAGCTCCGTGTTTTCATCACGCAGCTTGTCCATATCTTCCTCGAGCTGCTTGTATGAGAAGATTCCTCTCACGTTATCCTTCACCTCTGCTGTGGCCGCAGATAAGCCCCCGGAGACGATGCTCATGCCCTTGCTTATCGTATCCGTTACGGGATTGTCATCCCTGTCTCCGATAAGCGAAACTGCAAATATGCTGCAAAGTACAAGCAATATCGCCAGCAAAGCGGTTATTAACTTATGTTCTCTTATCCATCTCATAGTTTTTTATCTTTTCTTACCGTTCTGTGCATATATTTTCAGTTTTTCCATATCGTCAAGGCTCATGCCCGTTCCGACCGCAACAGCCTCAAAAGCATTGTCCGCAACGGTTACATCCATGTCCGTCCGTTTCTTTATAAGTCTGTCAAGATTGTAAAGCTTTCCGCCGCCGCCTGACAGAACCATGCCGTGCTCTGCGATATCGGCCGCAATCTCCGGCGGTGCCTTCTCAATTGTCATCTTTATTGCATCTATAATCAGATCCAGCGATTCCTGCAATGCGATCATCATATCCTTGTTGGTTACCGTAAGTGTCTTTGGGAGTCCGGAAATAATATCTCTGCCCCTTGCGTTCATCGTCTTTATTATCTCGTTTCCGTTTTCGTCCTCGTCCAGGCAGGCACAGCCGATATTTATTTTCAGCTCCTCAGCCGTTCTTTCTCCGACAAGCAGTGCGTGACGTTTTCTCATATACTGGGTGATTGCCTCGTTCATCTTGTCACCTGCGTGCCGTACGGAGGTGCTGCTTACTATTCCGCCCAGTGCAATGATCGCAACATCCGTGGTTCCGCCGCCTATGTCCGCTATCATACAGCCGTTTGTACCGTCCACCGGCATACCCGCACCGATTGCCGCCGCCATAGGCTCCTCAAGTATAAATACATCCATTGCGCCCATCTGCCTTACTATTTCCTCGACCGCACGCTTTTCAACCTCCGTAACTCCGCTCGGAACACCCACAACTACACGGAAATTGCGTATTCTCTTGACCTTGAGTGCGGTTTCCAAAAAGGACTTGAGCATATCGGCAGTTCTGTCAAAGTCGGAAATTACACCGTCCTGCAGCGGTCTGACCACGGAAATATTGGTTGGTGCCTTTCCGAGCATTGCTTTTGCCGCATGACCCACTGCCAAAGTCTTTCCCTCACGGTTTTCGACAGCAATCACGGAAGGCTCATTCAGAACTATTCCGATCCCCTTGACAAAAATCAAAGTATTTGCTGTACCCAAGTCAATTCCCATATCTCTAGCTTTAAATAAACTGCACATTTTCATACCTCCGTATACCTCACTCAATATCTTTTTCAAAAAATTGATTATTTACATTTCAATTATACCGTTGATACTGCAAAATGAGCCGGCTCCTATTACCACATGATCCACAACCTGTATTCCCAGAAGCTTTCCGCAGGAGACCAGTCTTTGGGTCGTCTCGACGTCCTCCTTGCTGGGAGTCGGATCTCCGCTCGGATGATTGTGAACAAATATGATTGCCGCCGCACTCTTGCGTACCGCCTTGTTAAAAACCTCTCTGGGATGAACCGGCGCAGCGGTAAGCTCACCTACCGAAATTGTCTCGACAGACAACAGCTCACCCTTTGAGTTTAGCAGCAGAGCCTTGAAATGCTCTCGCTTTTCGTAACGAAGCTCCTCCATAAAAATGCCCGCCACGTCCTCGGAGCTGCGAATCACAGCCCTCGCTGTCTTTGGCTTGGAGGCGATGCGTTTTCCAAGCTCTATGCCTGCAAAAATTCGCGCTGCCTTGATCATACCGACCCCGTTCAGCTTCATCAGCTCCTGCATAGAGCATTCCGTGAGATAGCTGATACCGCCGTCATCCTCAGCAAGTATATCCTCAGCAAGCCCGATTGCAGACTTGCTTCGGGTTCCCGAGCCCAGCAAAAGCGCCAAAAGCTCGGCATTTGACAGTGACTCTATCCCCTTGAGCATAGCCTTCTCCGCAGGTCTTTCCTCTTGCGGAAGCATTTTTATTTTCATATTGATTTTCCCCCTCTGTTTTTCAGAAAGCGAACATACCAAATTCAACCCTTGCTCTACAGCTAAAAGAATGCCTGTACGAAAAACGTTTGCCGCTTTGTTTCCAAGCTCTGCCTTTTTGCAGATAAGCAGACGTTTCCCACTTTAATAAAAAATTATAGCATTTTTTTAATAATAGTACAAGCTTACAATTCGTAATATTTTATGTTTTTTCGGTCATAATACTAATGAAAAGGAGGCGATAACAATGGAATGTAACTGTAACCAGACGATCAGATGCACGGTAGACAAGTGCAAGCACCACGAGTCTGCAAAAAACCTCTGCTCTTTGGAGGCTATCACCGTCGGCACACACGAGGCGAACCCGACAAAAATCGAATGTACCGACTGCTTATCCTTTGAATATAGATAAGCCGGATTTTGTGCCCCTCTGATGAGGGGATACATATAGCTCACCCGACAGCCGTGCGACTTGTTTGCGTTTGGAAAATAGGTACCTGCCTTTTTTCATATTGCCAAGCACCTTGACGGTTTTTTTTGCATATAGATACATCGAAAGAGGGGGTATCTGTATGAGCAGTTCTTTTCCAAGCCCACTTACAGAAAAGGAAGAACAATATTATGTCGCATTACTTGCAGAAAACGATGCGGAGGCTCGCAGCATATTGATCGAGAGAAATCTGCGTTTGGTTGCACATATCGCAAAAAAATACATAGGGGCCAACACCTGTCAGGATGACCTCATCTCCATAGGAACAATAGGTCTTATCAAGGCGGTAAATACATACTCCGTCGGAAAATCAGTCAGACTCGCCACCTATGCGGCAAGATGTATTGAAAATGAAATCCTGATGAGCATACGTGCCTCCAAGCGCTACAGCAAGGAGGTATCACTCAGCCTGCCCATAGGCACCGACAAGGACGGCAACGAGATAAGTCTGAATGATATTTTGGGAAGTGATACAGACGAGATTATCGACTCGATAAATCTGAAGCTGCAGATAGGAAAGCTGTATCGCGCGATAGATAGCTGTCTCAACAAGCGCGAGAAAGCTATCATCGTTGCCCGATACGGACTTGACGGCAGCGATGCCAAGCCTCAGCGCGAAATTGCCTCTGAGCTTGGCATCAGCCGCTCCTATGTGTCGAGAATTGAAAAAAGAGCCCTTGAGAAGCTCAGAAGCTGCCTTGAAGCCTCGGCGGCAGACCGGGTATAAGCTTCCCTGCGGCATCAGCCCAAACGCTCACCGTGATGCCCTTGCTTCCGCTGCCGTGTGCGGCTTGGGCTGCCGCCGCCTCCATCCATAAGCCGTCACAGGTGCGGAAGTCCGAAAACATATATGCTCCGTACTCAAGGCTCAGCAGCTCTGTGACAGAAGCCTGCGGGCTCGCCAGCTCATATACCTCGTAGCTCTCGGATTTTTTTGTTATACTCCTTGCGCCTGCCTCAGCAAGCAGAGCCTTCAGCCTTTCATCAAGCCTTGCCCTTTCTATCAGCGCATAGCAAAGCTCGCTATGCTCCACCTCCGAATTTGAATCTGCTTGCTCGTCGTGCAGCTCCCCTGCGCCAAGGCCCGTGATGCTCACCGTCTGCTGCGATACTGCCGCAGTGCCGAGCTCGTCGTGACATATAAGCTGAATATAAAACAGGCGCAGCGTAAGCATGCCCATCAGCACCACGATAAGCGCCAAGCCCAGCTCCATACGCCTTCTTGCCGTCATAAGGATCTCTTCCTGTTCATTTTGCTTTATTTCTTCTGTCTGCTTCATAAAAAAACTCCCACGGAGTAAGTTTCTCCGCGAGAGCCTGCTTTTATTCTATGCATTTTCTGTGATTTTTCGGCATATATAGTCCGTCACAGCCTCAATGCTCATATCCGTGCTGTCGATTTCGTCCGCATCCTCTGCCCTTCGGAGCGGCGTGACCTCTCTGTTTGTGTCATTGTAGTCTCTCTGTCTCAGCTCGGACAAAACCTGTTCAAAGCTGCAGCCTTCGCCCTTTTCGACAAGCTCCTTGTATCGTCTCCTCGCTCGCTGCTCATCGTCTGCGGTAAGAAAAAACTTGTACGGAGCATCCGCAAGCACCACGGTGCCTATATCCCTGCCGTCCATGATTATGCTCTTTGATCTGCCCATTGCCTGCTGCAGCTCCACGAGCTTTTTTCGCACGGAGGCAAATGCAGAGCAATCGGAGGCAGCCTTGGATATCTCCGGAGTCCTAATCAACGCACTGACATCCTCGCCGTCCAAATATACTCTGCCACAGGAAAAGTCTATGTCTGTCTCCTCGAGCATTTTAAGCAGTGTCTCGTCCTCCCTCATCGGGATTCCGCGGCTGAGCATTTTGAGAGCCACGGCTCGGTACATGGCGCCGGTATCCACGTATTCTATGCCGAGCCTCGCCGCAACCGCTTTTGCTATCGTGGATTTTCCGGCACCGCTCGGACCGTCTATAGCTATTTGATAATTTTTTGTCACTTTTCTGTTTCCTGCTTTCCTACCAACTTCTCAATTTCTCTGAGGAAGGTATTCACGTCGGTAAACTGTCTGTATACCGATGCAAACCTTACATATGCAACCTCGTCCACATTTTTGAGCTGTGACATAACGAGCTCCCCAATATAGTCGCTGTCGATTTCCTTGACCATCAGGTTGTTCAATGCCTTTTCTATCTCGTCGACCATATTTTCCATCTGTGTCATGGAAACAGGCCGTTTTTCGCAAGCCTTGACGATACCGTTCAAAACCTTGCTTCTGTCAAATACCTCGCGCCTGGAGTCCTTCTTTGCGACCATCAAAATGCTTTCCTCAACCTTTTCGTACGTCGTAAAGCGCTTGCCGCAGTTGTCACAGCCGCGTCTCCTTCTGATGGCATAGCCCTCCTCCGTCGGGCGCGAATCTATTACCTTGGTATCTGCACCGTTACAATATGGGCACCTCATACAGCCTCCTTAAATATACCTTGCCGCGTCATTGCCGCCGATATTGTTATACTATATCCGTCTGTCCCAAATCGACCAAAATAACGTCGTCTCCTACCGTTTTCACATTTTCCCATTTTATCATAATGTCATCCTCTCCTCTGCCGAACCAGCGCAGCATTCCGCGCTCTGTCGGTATGATGATGCCTTCGATTTTGCCCTCGGCAAGATTGACCTCTATATCGCTGACAAAGCCCAGGCTCCTTGCATCAAAGATATTGATGACCTCTTTGTTTTTTAGTTTGTCCGTGCTCAGCATATCTGTTCCTCCCCTTTGTTTGTAACAATTATATGCCGAGCCATGCCGCCGTATGCCAAAACGTATGGGCTATACTGCCGCTATTTTGATGTCAGGCTGTCGTAAATTTTGTCCAACGAAGCATCCAAAAGCATAGATACCTTCAGACCGTAGCTGTTGTAGCTTGCCGCATATACATCTGCGCTGACTCCGTAAGTGCTTTCAAATGCCTTTTCGGACTCTGCACCCGACATTGCAAGCAGTCTTTCAATCACCTCGTCATCGGTATAGCTGAAGCCTTCCTTGTCCGCAAGCGCATATGCGATAAGCTTCATCCTTGCCATCTCGCTTCCGTAAAGATCGAGCTGTTCGTCAAATTCCTCTTGAGTCATTTGCATACTTTCCAAAAAATCATCCCAGTCGATGTCCGAATCAGCGTAGTTTGCCTCGTAGGACTCCATCCACAGCTCCTTCTCGTACTCCTTCATCGTATCCGGTACACTCTTGACCTCAGCCTCCTCGACTATGCGGTTAAAAAGCTCAACCTTGGCATTGCTTTCCTTGTCCGCATATTCCTGTTCCTCAAGCTCCTTCTTTATCAGCTCCTTGTATTCCGCAACGGTCGTTACCTCGCTGTTTGCCTTGACAAATTCCTCATTCAGGCTTGCCGGCTTGTCGACCTTCTTGTTTATTACCTTGATTTCAAAGGATACGTCCTGTCCCGCCAGCTCAGGGCCGTTTTCGTACGGATCCGGGAATTGAAGCTGCAGGGTTCTCGTCTCACCGATTTTTGCGCCGTAAATACCTTCTTCAAAGCCGTCGATCATTCCTCCGCTGCCCAAAACAAGCTCATAGGAATCCGACTGCATCCCCTCTGAGGTCGTTCCGTCTGCCAAGGTGCCCTTAAAAGAAATTGTAACGGTGTCGCCCTCATCGACCGTTCCCGTTGTAACCTCCTCGGTAGCTTCCGCACTCTGAAGTCTGTCGTCAATTTCCGCATTTATCTTGCTTTCTGTTATGTTGACCTTGATCTCGTCTACCGTATATTCGGAATAATCGGGCAGAGTTACATATTCACTGTAATCGTCCATAATATAAATGTCTTCGCGTTCCTTGCCGCAGCCTGTCAAAACAAGTACGGATATACACAGCAGCAAAATAGCTGCTATAGCTGTCAGTTTTCTTACTTTTGTTCTCATTTTCGTATTCCTCTCATTTTTTTGCTTGAGCTCATCTACCTGTCTGATTTTGTGCTGAGCTTTCCGTCAGCGAGCTTGTCGGCAAGCTGCGCCGTCTCCCTCTTGGTGTCCTCATCTACCTGCCTCAGTGGGCTCTTGCTTGCGTAGCTCACTGAGATATATTCGTCCTCAACACCCACGCTCAGGGTTCTGCCGCCGCTCCATTCCTCGCTCTGCACATACTCGGCAAGCACATCGTAGATTGCCGCACCGGCATCCTTTTTTATCGAGCACAGAACCACACTGTCATAGGATGAGGGAACGGTCTTTTGATCTTGATCGACCGCTATCACATAAAAGCCCTCTTTTTTTGCTGCCTCCAATACTCCGTTGCCTCCCACTCCGGCAAGCTGAAGAATAATATCGGCTCCCTTTTCGTGCAGCTCCACGGCACAGAGCTCCGCCTTCACGCTGTCGTTATAGCTTCCGACATAATTGCTGTATACATTGATTCCTGCGTTGGCATACCTTGCCCCCTGCTCAAATCCGTTTACGTAGCTGCGAATCACCTCAGATTCCTTTTCACCGCCGACCACAGCTACCGCATTTGTCTGTGAGAGCTTTGCGGCAATATAGCCTGCCAGGAAGGCCCCCTCGTCCTGCCTGTAGCTTACGCAGACGATATTCGGCGAGCTCTCAACCTCGTCCACAACATTATCTATCCAGATAAACCTTGTGTTCGGATACTCTGCCGCAACCTGCTTTATTTCGCTGAACTCCCAGCCTACCGCAGCCACTATATCGTTTTCCTTTGCGGCTGTCATAAGCTGCTGCTTATAGTTTTCGTTTTTACACTCGACGGTATTCAGCTTTATGCCGTAATCCTCGCGAAGTCGCTCCATTCCGGCTCTTGCCGAATCGTTAAGTGACCTGTCGCCAAATTCGGACGGCACGACCAAGCACGCCGTTAAGCTGTTTTCTTCGTCGCCCTTGCTCGAGATGCCGCTTCCGCTGATCAGTTGAAAAGCCGAAAGCAAAACTGCCGCCGACAATAAGAGTGCCAAGCTTCTTTTCATCGTCATCAGCCTCCTTATTTCATTGCTTCTTCTACGGCAACCGCAACCGCAACGGTCGCACCCACCATCGGATTGTTACCCATACCTATATATCCCATCATCGCAACGTGTGCCGGAACTGAGGAGGAGCCTGCAAACTGTGCATCGGAGTGCATCCTGCCCATCGTGTCCGTCATTCCGTAGGAGGCGGGACCTGCTGCCATATTGTCCGGGTGCAGAGTTCGTCCCGTGCCGCCTCCGCTGGCAACCGAAAAATACCTCTTGCCCTGCTCCGTGCATTCCTTCTTGTATGTTCCCGCTACGGGATGCTGAAATCTTGTCGGATTCGTGGAATTTCCGGTGATGGAAACATCCACCCCCTCCTTGTGCATAATGGCAACGCCTTCTCTCACGTCATCCGCACCGTAGCAGCGTACCTCGCTGCGCTCACCCTTTGAGTACGGGATTTCTCTGACGATTGCAAGCTCACCGCTGTAATAGTCAAGCTGTGTCTGAACATAGGTGAAGCCGTTTATTCTGGAAATGATCTGCGCCGCATCCTTTCCGAGTCCGTTGAGAATAACTCTCAGCGGCTTTTTTCTGACCTTGTTTGCCGATTTTGCAATACCGATGGCACCCTCTGCCGCCGCAAAGGACTCGTGCCCGGCAAGGAAGGCAAAGCACTCGCTTTCCTCACTGAGAAGCATAGCAGCAAGATTTCCGTGTCCCAGTCCTACCTGTCTGTCCTCGGCTACCGAGCCCGGCAGACAAAATGCCTGGAGTCCCTCTCCTATCGCACGTGCCGCATCGCTTGCTCTTGTACAGCCCTTCCTTATCGCTATCGCCGCACCGACAACATATGCCCAGCAGGCATCCTCAAAGCAAATGGGCTGAATTTCCTTCGCTGTTTTGTACGGATCTATCCCCTTGTCCTTGCAGATTTTTTTTGCCTCCTCCAATGATTCGATACCGTAGGAGGCAATTACTTTGCTTATTTTGTCTATTTTTCTGTCATAATTCTCGAAAGTAATCATGTGCCGCCTCCTATTCTTCTCTTGGGTCGATGGTACGTACCGCCTCGTCGAATCTGCCGTAGGTGCCGCTTGCCTGCTCTATAGCCTGCGCCGGCTCTGTTCCCGACTTTATTGCATCCATCATTTTGCCCATATTTATATATTTGTAGCCTATTATGTTGTTTTCCTCGTCAAGACCGACCTCGGCTATGTAGCCCTCAGCCAGCTCAAGATAGCGCGGTCCCTTTGCCCTTGTGGAATATATTGTTCCGACCTGACTTCTGGTGCCCTTGCCCAGATCCTCAAGCCCGGCTCCCACAGCAAGTCCGCCCTCGGAGAATGCCGATTGCGTTCTGCCGTACACTATCTGCAAAAACAGCTCGCGCATTGCAGTGTTGATGGCATCGCACACCAAATCCGTATTCAGAGCCTCGAGCAGGGTTTTGCCGATGAGAATTTCCCCTGCCATGGCAGCGGAATGAGTCATTCCGGAGCAGCCCAGGGTTTCTACGAGTGCTTCCTCTATGATACCGTCCTTCACGTTCAGCGTAAGCTTGCAGGCACCCTGCTGAGGTGCGCACCAGCCGATGCCGTGCGTAAGTCCGGATATGTCCGTGATTTCCTTTACCTGTGTCCATTTCCCCTCCTGTGGAATAGGTGCAGGTCCGTGATATGCACCCTTGTTTACGGGACACATATTCTCTATTTCCCTCGTATATATCATTTTATCCTCCTTTTTCGCACCTTTTATTATACAACAGCTAAAGTTTTTTGCAAAGGTAATATTTTCAGCTTTTTTGCCTCTTTTACAGATTTTAGTTGATTTTGCTCTCGTTTTTGGATATTCTATGTGTATACCGTTATTATCAAGTTTTATATTTGGGCTAAAATTCATTTTGAACAATCATTCGGAGGTAAGTAATGAAGAAAACAAGTGAAGATATTATGCGGCTTATCAAAGAGCAGGATATCAAAATGGTGGATTTCAAAATCGTGGACATTAACGGACAGTTCCGCCACGTCACCATACCGGCCTCTCAATTTACGGAGGAAACAATGGAAAACGGCATCGGCTTTGATGCCTCCAACTACGGATATGCAACAGTCGAAAAAAGCGATATGGTGTTTATTCCCGATCCCGACACGGCGATTATGGACCCGTACTGTACCGTACCCACTCTGTCAATCACCGGAAATGCCATGGTAATCGACTATCCGCAGAACAGACCGCTGGATCAATATCCGAGAAACATCGTTGCGGCTGCCGAAAATTATATGCGCCAAAGCGGCATTGCGGATACCATGATGATACTGCCGGAATTTGAGTTCCATCTGTTCGACAGTGCGAGCTGGTCGCTTGAGCCGCGCCGCATCGGATACAGCGTGGACAGTGCGCAGGCATATTGGAACAGCGATACCCAGGGCAAGGGCTGTGTGGTTCCTCATCAGAAGAATTATCATATTGCCAAGCCTCTTGACGACAGCTACGAATGCCGTTCCGAGATGTGTCTTGAGCTTGAAAAAATGGGAATTGAGATAAAGTATCATCACCCTGAGGTCGGTGCCGCAGGTCAGTTTGAAATCGAGCCTATGCTCGGTCAAATGTCGAAGATGGCAGATGCTACCATGATGATAAAATATGTTATCCGCAATACCGCACTGAAGCACGGCAAGACGGCTACCTTTATGCCAAAGCCCGTTTACGGCGAGGCAGGAAACGGTATGCACGTTCATATGCTGCTTCTCAAGGACGGAGAGCCTGTGTTCTCCGATGACAACGGCTATTCGCATCTCAGCAAGGAAGCGCATTGGTTTATGGGCGGACTGCTGAAGCACATTGCTTCCCTCTGCGCACTCACCAACCCGAGCACCAACTCCTTCAAGCGTTTGGTTCCGGGCTTTGAAGCTCCGGTCACCGTAGGCTATGCCACATCAAACCGCAGTGCGGTTATCAGAATACCGGCATATGCAAAGACCCCGAGGCTTCGTCGCTTTGAGATAAGAAATCCGGATGCTACCTGCAACCCTTACCTCTGCTATGCCGCTCTGCTGATGGCAGGGCTCGACGGCATCAAAAACAAGATAGATCCGCATGAGAACGGCTGGGGACCTTACGACATGAACCTCTACTCGCTCTCGGAGGCGGAAAAAGCAAAGCTGACACAGCTTCCTACCCGACTTGAGGATGCACTCGATGCACTGGAGGCAGATCACGAATATCTGACCGCAGGCGGCGTGTTCCCTGAGCAGCTCATCAAGAGCTTTGTAAATACCAAGCGCAAGGAATGTGCAGAGCTGTCAAGGATTCCGCATCCTGCTGAATTTGACAGATACTTCAATCTGTAGACTGCTCTGCTGCGGCATAAAAAAGACGACCCCACTCTCCGGTAGGGTCGTCCTTCTTTGTCACAATTTCTCGCTTTCTCCCGTCGCATAATCTATCACTATATTCGGCTGCACATTATATACATATACACAAAAGCTCAGCCCCTCGCCGTGATCCTCCACCGAGCTCGCCTCCATAAGCACGCCCTGTGCCACAAGATTTTTTCCTTTGAATATCGGGCTTACCCGATAAAGCACGTGATTCCCTGTGTTTTCCACATACTGTGCGGTTTTTATTTCAAACGGCAGCATCCCCTGGGTATTCATATAGCGAGTGCCGCTTATCAGATTTTTTTCGTTGGCATTTTCACCTGCCAACGCAAAAGCAATCAGATGACAGCGGTTGTACAGGTAGTTCCCCTCTACCAAGCCGTCGTATCTTACCGTATGCCAGCCGGAGGGCTTGACCATGCCGATAGATGTCCGCTCCTCGGTAGGCATCAGCTCCTTGCAGATGTTCGCAAAGGCAGGCCCGCAGCGACCGTAGCTGTCAAGCTCGGAATACTTTTCAAACGGCCTCGTCGTATAGTCAGCTTCCGTGAAAAACGGCTTGCCGTCGTTGATTTCCGTATATGCTATGCCCCCGTACTCACCTGTTGTGTTCTGCTCGGCAAGCAAGGCAACCTGCTTGCTATAGGCTCTGTTTTCCCACAGGTCATACAGCCTGTAGGCTCCCACCGCAGCGGCCGCTGCCAATGCCGCAAGCAAAATTATGATGACAGCCGTTTTGAGTCTGTCCCTTTTTCTGTATCTCGTGCTTCCTTCGGCTCTTTTCCTCATACGCCCTCGTTTCACCCTTCGCCCTTCGCCTTTCCGCAAATGAACCGCTGAATTCCAACGGTAAAAAACGGACAGCCGAGGCCGTCCGTTTGCTCTTGTTTCTATCTTACGGTTTCGAGCAAGCCGTAGTCGTTGTCGTTTCTCTTGTAAACCACATTGACATTGTCCGTTTCTCCGTCAAGGAATACGAAGAAATTGTGCTGAAGCATTTCCATCTGCATGATTGCTTCCTCCGTCGTCATCGGAACAAGGTCGAATTTCTTCGTCTTTACGAGCTCACCGTCATCGGCTGCCTCAACCTCCGGAAGCATTTCAAACCTTACAGATTCCTTTGACTTGTTACGCTTCATCAATTTGCCCTTATACTTAGTCATCTGCTTGAGCAGCTTCTCGGCAACGATATCTATACAATCAAAAACATCCTGTGATACATCCTCTGCTCTGAAAATTGTTCCCTTTGTAACGATGGTAGC
>CAZQSP010000003.1:0-29859 GCA_964596085.1 uncultured Oscillospiraceae bacterium | reverse complement strand
ATTATGAGGAACTGACCAACTCCATTCAGTCAGGATACTATATCAAGAACGGCATTGCCAACAACAATGAAGATCTGTTCTATATGTCGGTATTCGTGACCATCTCTGCTAAAACCTACGAGGAGCTTCTGTGGCGTAAGCAGCAGATGATCGATATGCTCAAGTCCATGGATATGTATCTGAGTGAATGCAGATTCCAACAGGAAGAGGCACTGCGCAGCGTGATGCCTTTTCTTCAGATCAGCCCCAAGCTTCTGAAAAAGACCCAGCGCAATGTGCTGACCAGCGGCGCCGCATCCACCTATATGTTCACCAGCTTCGAGATGTCCGATGACTCCGGCGTGCTGCTGGGTGTCAACCGGCATAACAACTCTCTTTGCATTGTGGATCTTTTCAATACGAAGATCAACAAGAATGCGAACCTGACTATGTGCGGTACATCCGGCGCCGGTAAGACCTTCACGCTACAGCTTCTGGCGCTGCGTATGAGAATGCGCGGTATCCAGTGCTATATCATTGCTCCCATCAAGGGGCATGAATTTAAGCGTGCCTGCAGCAAGATCGGCGGCGAGTTCATCAAGATCGCCCCCGGTTCTCCGCACTGCATCAATGTCATGGAGATCCGGCATACGATCAGCCCCGAGATGGAACTGATCGATGAGGTCGACTACAACGACATGGACTCCATGCTGGCCAGAAAGATCCAGCAGCTGATGATCTTCTTCAGCCTGCTGATTCCGGATATGACCAACGAGGAAGAGCAGATGCTGGATGAGGCTCTGATCAAGACCTACAATGAGTTCGGCATTACCCATGATAATAACTCCCTGTACGCCGACAACAGCGTTTTCCCGCCAAAGCTGAAGAAGATGCCTATCCTGGGTGATCTTCATAAGCACCTGCTGGAGAACCCTATGACTGCCCGAGTGGCTGCCATCGTGAGTCGATTCGTTACCGGTTCTGCCCAGAGCTTCAATCGGCAGACAAATGTGGACCTGACCAACAAGTACATCGTTCTGGATTTGTCCGAGCTGAAAGGTAAGCTGCTCCCGGTTGGCATGATGATCGCTTTGGACTATGTCTGGGATAACATCAAGGCTGACCGCACCAAGAAGAAGGCTATTATGATCGACGAGATCTGGCAGCTCATCGGTGCTTCTTCCAATAAGATGGCCGCAGAGTTCTGTCTGGAGATATTCAAGGTCATCCGCGGTTACGGTGGTGCTGCAATTGCGGCAACCCAGGATCTTAGTGACTTTTTCAGTCTCGATGACGGCAAGTACGGACGGGCTATCATCAACAACTCCAAGAACAAGATCATCTTGAACCTGGAGCAGGATGAAGCCCAGTACGTTAAAGATGTCCTGAAGCTGACCCGGACCGAGGTTCGTTCAATTACCCAGTTTGAACGAGGTGAAGCCCTGGTTCACAGCAATAACAATAAGGTCCCGGTTATCATCAAAGCTTCCAAGCAGGAGCAGGAAATGATCACCACCGACCGGGCGGAGCTGGAGGCCATCCTCCGGAAACGTCAGAAAAAATGAGTATAATTTGAGAAATGCGCATTTTGTTATGAAATGCGCATTTCTTTCGTAAGGAGGGAAGAGACTATGAGAGAGTTAAGGCCAGATGAAAGGCTCGTTTGCAATTGGTTGTCCCAGTATGAGGCATTACCGAAAGAACAGGTGATACGCCTGCTTCACTATAAGCCGCGTGGGACAGCAGAAAAAATCATACGGGGCCTGAATAAGGAGCATCGGCTGGTCTATTTGGCTCAAGGTTACTATGTTGGAGTTGACTCCCAGTGCAAGGCTGACTGGAAAACGGTCAGTGCCATGTGGGTGCTGCTCCACTTCATCGAAAAAGTGGAACCCGAGCATCACCGGAAAGGTAATTACCCGGCTCAGATATTCTTCCTGAAAGAAGGAATTGGATATGAGATCCTGGTTATTTCCCAGGGTGATGAGTATGTGACAAAACTTCTTCAACCGCAAGGGAATCAGAAATACATTATTGTAGTTCCGGATCTGGAAACAGCGAAACGGCTTTGGCTTCCTGAAGCTCCATGCCTATTTGCCATGCTGCATACGGAAGAGGGAGAAGACATTCCTGCAATCAAATTTTACACACCGGAGGGTATTCGAAATGGCAGATGAAAGAACAGATGTTGAAATCGCATTGGCAAAGGAAGGGCGTTTGCTGAAGAAGCTGACCCGCCTTCATGAAGAGCAGACCCTGCTTTATCAGGAGAAGACATTCCTGCAATCAAATTTTACACACCGGAGGGTATTCGAAATGGCAGATGAAAGAACAGATGTTGAAATCGCATTGGCAAAGGAAGGGCGTTTGCTGAAGAAGCTGACCCGCCTTCATGAAGAGCAGACCCTGCTTTATCAGCAGAATATTCACGATACTTTCTATGAAAAGGCACTGGAATTTGAGTCTGCCTCTGAAAAGCTTACTCTGAATGCCAGAACCATTCCGGTGGCAACTGGAAGACCGTCTGCTCAGATGGATGTGGAACTGATCATGGAAAAAGAGATCCCTGTTGAGATGGGGTTCACTGAGCAAGGCTGGTTTCAGCTGCGTATGCCGATGCTCCTTCCCCAGAAGGGAAAGGGCGGTTCGCAGTACATCCGTGGCTTCCTTTATCCGGCTATGATGCGATTCATGCGCAATGATCAGAGGGCAATCCGATACAAGGAGTGCATCCTGATTTACCGTCATGTTTACTCCCGGACCTACGATGAACGGAAGTACCGGGACCATGACAACATCGAATTGAACATGGTAACCGACACCGTGGCAGTCAGGGTGATGGCAGATGACAGCCCAATGCTGTGCCGTCACTACTACTGCAGCGCTGTCGGTGATAACGAAAGAACCGAGGTGTATGTGATTCCCAGAGGCGACTTTATTATGTGGCTTGAGATGGAAGATCACATACCCGAAAGTGGTCTAAAAGTTGAAAAAACTCCCTCAATCTTCGGTCAATAATGTGTTATAAAAGTGGCCGTTTTGGCACCTGAAATTTATCACACATTCCGAATGCGAAAAAAGCATTGCGGCGCAACGGTTTTTTGGATATTTTACCGGCTTGATTTGACCGAAGAGAGGAGTTAATACGGTCAAATGGCGCAATTCTCACAGGAGGCGAAATGTTCAGAATCACCCCCCGCAGTCAAGTCAACAAACTGCTTACAATTCTCTCCGTTGTTGGCGAGTTTCCCTTCGATTCCAGGGGATTGCTTGGAAGTGAAGGGTACTTCAATAACCTGATCTATAAGCACACCAGGCCTGACGACTACACGTTTTCAAAATCAGATAAAATCATTCATGGTCAGCTGTTCCAATTGGCAGGAAAGGCTGAACTGAAATCCATCCGCTTTCACAAAACCGGATTACCTATTCTGAAGCATCTGAATCCGATTGCTTATCAACACTATCTCGATACTTACGATAATCATCATTTAAGAACCACTGAAGATCGAATCATTCGTAATCACCGAATCGCTGAAGCCACTGTGATGTGCATGAATGCTGGAATAGAGGCTCGTCCCTATATTGCACCAAAACTTACCAAACAGTATCATCAAGAGATTCCTTTTACTGACCCTGCTTTTTACTTAAGCAAGTATTTAAAGAAAACAGACCCTGACGGATTTAACAAAACGAAATATGCCCGGATCGTCGGTGCTCTGTTTTATGAGACTGGTTGTTATTCTGTGTACAATCTCCGGGATGCATTGATGAAGTGGAAACCGGAAAGTGAACTCAAGGTCAGACTGGATATGACGGATATCTGTACGATGAACACAAATCAGTATGATGTTCAATCAACCATTTTCTTTTGCTCCAGCTACCAGACTGGTTTTCGAGTGCTGGAGGAGTGGAAGAGCAATCCGGATCTTCGGACTCTGTTTACGAGTGTATATAAGCACGTACACTTCATTCCAATCAACGAATTCGGTGTTCAGCTCCTGCAGATCCTTACAATCCCGCACTGGAATGAACGGATGCTTCGGATGTTCTTCAAAAATGAATATCGCTCATTCGGGATGGGGGATATGCCCTACGATGCTGTGATGAACGGCACCTATGTACTGAGCTTTCTGGATTCTGATTTTGCAAGACTCTATCTGTTCCGGAATAACATCGGAAAGTTCCCGGACAGAAAGTGGCTTGTACTGTGTTTCCAGCACCAGGCCAAGTTCCTCAGAGAATACCTGGGATCGGGTGTTCGCTTAAAGGTGATCCCCATGGCGGAGGTGATGGAAAAACTCAAAATAAAGCGGAGGGAAATCATATGAACGAGAAATCTCGGAGAGTTGCAATCGTGATTGCCATCATACTGGGAACGGTTGCAGTTCTATATGCGGGCGGCCTGTTTGGCCAGCTCATGACAAACTATCAAATCTGGATGGATTCCGGAGGTATGTGGGGCGGCGCCCAGATAGCTTCCCCAGACTGGAATCCGCTTGTATGCTTCGTGAAGGCCTTTTCCTGGAATGGTCTGAAGGGTATGGGAATTCTGCTTGCTGCGATTGCTGGCATCTTCCTGTATGTGAAGTTCCATGATAAGTTCACGGGCACCAACTATGATGAGCGTGGATTTGTGGTCAGCAAGACGGGAACCTACGGAACTGCCAGCTGGATGAAAGAGAAGGAACTCAAAGAGGTGCTGGAACTCAGCACCGCAGACAAGGCAACCGGCATGATCTTGGGTGAACGGAAGGGGCAACTTGTGTGCTTGCCTGAAAACACCAGACTCAACAGGCACTGCGCCATATTCGGTGCTAGTGGTACGATGAAATCCCGGGCCGTGATTCGAAATTCGCTCTTTTCCATAATTCGCAGGGGCGAGTCAGCAATTATAAGTGATCCAAAATCCGAAATGTATAATGACATGTCAGAGCTGTTTCGGAAAAATGGGTATGAGGTAAAGGTGTTCAATCTCGTAGACCCGGAACACAGTGACTCTTGGAACTGCATGGCCGGCTTAGGCAGCGATACCATGATGGCCCAGGTCCTTGCGAACGTCATTATCGGTAATACCAGTGAAGGTAAGGGCGATAAGTTCTGGGACAACGGTGAGTTGAACCTTCTGAAGGCATTGATCCTGCTGGTATCCACCAGCAAAGCCCGAACGGATGACCAGAAGAATTTGTCCGAGGTATATTGGACGCTGATCAACCATAAGGAAAATGAAATCAAAGCAATGTTCGATAGACTGGACCACGGTCATCCCGCCAAGGCGCCGTTCAATCTCTTTGCTCAGTCCAGCGATACGGTCAGATCCGGTATCATACTGGGTCTTGGTACACGGCTGCAGGTGCTTCAGAACAAAGCCGTCACAAGAATCATCTCCGGGAACGATATTGATCTGACAGCTCCCGGCAAACGTAAATGCGCATACTTTATTATCCTCAGTGATCAGGAGGCATCCATGCAGTTCCTGTCATCGCTGTTTTTTTCATTCCTTTTTATCAAGCTCACACGGTTTGCTGATAATTCACCCGGCGGTCATTGTGCGGTGCCCGTAAATCTGGTGCTGGATGAGTTCAATAATATCGGTCGTATCGGCGGTGCACCGGACGGATCTGACTTTGCCAGATCCCTCAGCGTCATCCGATCCCGTGATATCCGGGTCATGATCGCAGTTCAGAGTTTGGGCCAGCTTCAGAATCGGTATCCCAACAATCTGTGGGCAGAGATCATCGGCAACTGCGATATCCAGCTGATGCTTGGCTGTACGGACGATGTGACCGCAGCTTATTTCTCAGCAAGAAGCGGTGATATGAGTATCCAGGTGGAATCCACCATGACCACGAAGCAAACGGTGGCGGTCGCACAGGTGATTCCCCAATACCGGGAGACGCAGGGTCATGGCAGACGAAAGCTTCTAACTCCAGATGAAGTCCTTCGGCTTCCAAACCGGGAAATGCTGGTCGTTATCCGTGGCCAGAATATCCTGAAGCTTAACAAGTTTGACTTCACGCACCACCCGATGTCCAAGGAGCTTGTGCCCGTAAGCATTTTGAATTATTCACCTGGCAGATCCTTTACGATTCCTGCCGCACCTTACTCTGCTGATGAGGTCGTGATCGACATCAATATTGACAATCAGGATGACGATTACGACCCATTAGATAATTTCTAATCCAAAAGGAGGAAAACACTATGAGCGAAACAAAAGAACCCCATGTGGCGGGTGCTCCTCCGGATGATACTCCGGCAGCCGTCCACACGGATCCGGCCCCCGAGACAGATGCACCTGTCCAGACTGAGCCGGAAGTAAAGCGTAAGCGGGGCCGCCCCAGAAAGAACCCCGCTCCTGAAAATGAGTCTGGGAACGAGGCAAAGGATGAGAATGCACCCCAGCTCAATTTTGTCATGTCCGGTGACCAGCGGGTGCTGTCCATCGACAGCAGGCGGACGGTGGAAACCGACGCAGACAAGGCAAAGAACAACCTGCTTGACCTGATGGAATCCCTGCGCAGCAAGCGCATCCTGACCGGTATGATTCAGGGCGTTGAAGGTAATCCCGATTCTGAACCCCGGGCAGTTGTATACCGGGGTGAGTTCAAGATTCTGATTCCCGCAAGTTTGTGTATCGAACGGCCTACCGATTTCCGGGGTATGAAACCCAACGATGTCCTGAAGTATCAGATTACAAAGCGCCTTGGTGCGGAGATCGAGTACATCGTCAAGGGTATCGATCCGGAAAGCGGTGTTGTGGTAGCCAGCCGAATGGATGCCATGGCAATTCGCCGCCGTCAGTTCTACTACGGTAAGGACAGGGACGGCAATAACCTGATCTACGAAGGGTGTATTGCTGAAGCTCGAATCATTTGCGTGATCCGCACCGGTGCCTTCATTGAACTGTTCGGTCAGGAATGCTTCGTGCCTCTGCAGGAACTGGGTTACCAGCGTATGGTGGATGCGATGCGGCACTTTGCTCCTGGCCAGAGAATCTTGGTAAAGGTACTCCGCCTAGACAGAACAGATCCGGATCATATCAAGATCGAACTTTCCGCTAAGCAGGTATCTGCCAACCCTTATGAGAAGGTCATGCAGAAACATGCAGTCGGCAACCACTATGTCGGTACGGTTTCGGTCATCCATCTGGGTGGCATCTGGGTATCTTTGGACAGCGGACTGGATTGCTTATGTAATTTCCCCGTCCAGGGCAGACCTCTTCCCGGTGCCAGAGTGACTGTGAAGTTGATGCACATCAATGAAGAGAACGGAAAACTCTTCGGCGAGATTGTGTACAGCTCCCAGGTACAGTAAGCGAGAAAGAAGGCGAGCAATATGCTCCATGCTGAGCTTTCCCAGACTGAAATTGACCGCCGCCGGAAGCTGACGGAGAACGTTCGGAATATGATCATACGGGAGATGGTTATACGGGATCCGGAATCGGATTGTGTTCTGACGTCCCACCGGGACTTCTTCCTGCAGATCAGCTTTTCGGAGATCCATCCATTAATGGTTTTCTCTTTGGCCAAACCCATCGAGAAGCCGGACCTTCGCATGATTGATGTGTGTAACGAGATGAACATGAACAGTGTCCTCGGCACCCATGCACTGAACGACCAGGCAAGCTGCTATCACTATAGAGCCACCCATTGGCTGGAGTGTGAAATTGACGGCAATCGCTTTTTCGAGATCCTCGACCGCTGTGTGGATGAGGCTGTGAAAGGTTATTATCGTTTGGTAGCGTGAATTTCGTTGCACTTTTCGTGCTGCTCCCGTGTAATTGGATAGATTACATGAGGAGGTATATTTCATGAAAAAGCTAATTCTAATTCTACTCGCACTCTCCATATTGATTCTCAGCGGTTGCCGGAATGCCGGGCCGGCCGGAGAAATCACAAGCACGCCCACCACATACCAGACCGATTCTGCAAATGAAGAATCGGGACCCGTCTTCACGGATCCTGAACAGGATTCCAATCATGCAGAATCAGTCTCACAGACGGAAGGTTCGGATGAGACAAAGGCCGATCCGACGACGTCGACGCGAGATAATAATCCCGAAGGCGGAGAAACCCAAAATGAGTCTGGGAAGGATTCTGATATTTCCCAGACCGAACCCGCTAAACCTACCGACGCATCGGTCACCAGGCCGCCTGAAACGCAGCCTGCCGAGACCGAACCCATCCAAACGCAGCCAAAAGAAACCGAGCCGCCTGCAACAACTCCCAAGGAAACAGTTCCAAAGGAAACGGAACCTCCTGCAACGGAGCCTCCCGCTACCGAGGCACCCACTGAGCCGGAGCAGACGGAGCCGGAAGAAACGGAACCGGTAGCCCCTGAAATTACTTATGAGTTCAAACGGCAGGTTGCTTCCTACGCTGCGCAGTATATCAACGCCTATCGGGGCAGCCCCTGTACGGTTCTGTCCGGTATGAGCCAGGTTGCTCAGTACCGAGCATCCCAGCTTACCTGGAATTACGGGCACAGTACTTCGGATAAGCGTGCAGCGCTTGCTTATTATGAGTATGGCAGATACATCGATGCCACTGAGTTCGGCGACGATGCCAGTAACTCCTACTGGGAAGCTGACTCTGCTGAAGCGATCTGCGCAGGATTTTACGGTACCGATCCGGAGGCTATGGGCAAACGAATCGCTGATCTGATCCGAAACTCCAGCGGCCACTGGTCCTATATCAGCAGCTCTGAGTACTCCTACATCGGTGTCGGTGTGGAGTACCGGGAAGGCAGCGAGTATGGCTGGTACGCTTGTGTAATGGTTGGTTCGGTGAACTACGGCTAATTGAATACGGAAGATTAAGGCTTCTGTTCTTCGGAACAGGGGCCTTTTTCTATATCAACTTTCGAAAGGACGATGAACACATGAAAACAAAATGCAAGCGGTTGCTGTCGCTGCTGCTGGTATTTGTTTTGGTGCTGGGACTCATGCCGTCGGTCTATGCGGCCACGGATGAAGGCACCCAGCCCACGACAGAACCGGCTGTGACGGAAGCAGCCACGGAGCCGCTCGGCGAAACGAAGCCTACGGTTCCGGAAACCACGGAAGGTACGGAAGCAACGGATCCTCCTGAAACCACGGAGGTAACTGAAGCAACCGAACTGGAAACTGACCCTACCGAAGACCCTGAAGAGGACTGGACGCAGCCCCCTGAAGATGACGGTATGAGTCTGGAAGAATGGGATCAGCTTCGGTTTGATGCCCTCAGCAGTGAGCTGCCCGCACCCATCGAAGAGTACTTCCCCTTCGATCCCAGCATTCAGTACCCCTACGGTGTACCCGTAGAGAACTACTATCCCAGTGAAATTCTGGGTGAGAATCCTTTTGGTATTGCTGCGTTCGCATCCCGTGATGCAGGCATCTCTGTCTTGGCAGATATGAGCGCTATCCCTGAGGAAATGTACGACAGCTATATTCTGCGTGCCCTGGAATACACCGGTTTCGATGTCCAGTGGCTGAAGGATAATGGCTTCCTGTACGTTGCCCAGTATGTGTCCAGTAATATCATGAACACAGCTCCCGATGTCCTG
Organism: uncultured Oscillospiraceae bacterium; assembly: GCA_964596085.1. Classification (GTDB taxonomy): domain Bacteria; phylum Bacillota; class Clostridia; order Peptostreptococcales; family Anaerovoracaceae; genus CAG-238. Next base: position 20,334 of record CAZQSP010000003.1, on the reverse strand, counting down.
TCCGATATCGGCTACGATGATTACAGCCCCTTCCTGAATGGCGATGAAACGGTCGCTGACAGTTCCACCGTTACCGGAAGAGCACCTGCAATCTCCAAGTTCGAGGAGCAGGGCCTGGTTTGTGCGTCCTTTGTGACGTACTACATGTGCAACTACCTGCCCAATATCGAAGGAATCGACACCACCCACATTCATGAGGCCATCAAGGCAACTACCATGAATGGCGGCAGCTATTCCACCGCATCTGTTTGGTCCTGGAATACGGGCCTTAACAACCTGGCAGCCAAGGCAGGCAGTGGCGTTACCAAGTATACCGATGCAACAACTGCTTATGCCAACATGGTGCCCGGTGACGTTATCATTTTCTCCAAGTCTGACGGCAGCCTCGCCCACGCAGCCATTTATGCCGGCACTTATGATTTCTACAATACCAGCGGCACCAACCGTGGTAAGTATCACTTCATTATCCACGTTGGTAACTCCCGCGGTCCTGAGATCAGCACCGTCGAGTATATGGGCCAGGGCAGCAGCTCCAAGACTTCTACCCCCAGTGCCTTCTTCCATCTGGATGTAAATGATATCGTCAATGAGACTGGTTTCATTGAAGTCTATAAGGAAGACACCAATGGAAACGATCTGGCAGGCGCCAAGTTCAAGGCGGTCAATCAGGAAACTGGCGACACCTTCTACATTGGTCCTACCAATGCCAGTGGCTATGCCAAGTCCGGTGAGCTGCCCTTCGGCACCTATGTGATCACGGAGACCACCTATCCCACCGGCTACGGCCCTTATGGTACGACCACCTGGACCAAGACCCTGGATAAGAATACCCCAAACCACACGATCACCATCACAGCCGTGAATGAGAAGATCACCGGCGGCCTGACCATTCAGAAGGCCACCAACACCGGTGCGAATCTCGCTGGATGGCAGTTTGGCGTGTATACGGATTCTGCGTGTACCAAACCCATTTCCGGATCTCCCTTTACGACTCCCGCATCCGGTACCATTACGATTACCGGTCTGACTCCCGGTACCTACTATGTCAAGGAGCTCTCCTCCGGCATTGACTATTGGATCACGGATAACGGTGTCAAGACGGTAAAGGTCACTGACGGCTCCAATGAGACGGTGTATGTGACCAATACCCATTACGGTTATGGCAAGATCATCAAGAAGACGAATACCGGCAGCAACTTAAGCGGCTGGAAGTTCAATGTCTACACCGATGCCGCCCTGACCAAGAAGGTGTCCGGATCTCCCTTTACCACTGACTCCGCAGGTACGATTGTGATGGACCTGCTGCCCGGCACTTACTATGTGCAGGAAGTGGATGAAAGCGCCAAGTATCCTGACTGGGCATTTGATACCACCGTTCGGACCCTCAAGGTCGAAGCAGGCACCACCAAGTCTGTGACCTTCACGAACAACCAGGCAGGCTACGCTGAGATCGTGAAGAAGACCAATACCGGCGGCAGTTTGAGCGGGTGGAAGTTCAATGTTTACTCTGACGTCGACTGCACCAAACTCATTTCCGGGTCTCCCTTCACAACTGATGGAAGCGGCATCATCACCGTCAAGCTTGCTCCCGGCACCTACTATGTCAAGGAAGTGGACGAGTCCAGCAAGAATCCTCTGTGGGATTATGACACCACCACCCGTAAGGTCGTGGTCAAGGCTGGTGAAACCGGCTCTGTGACCTTCAATAATACCCATTACGGTTACGGTCAGATCGTCAAGAAGACCAATACCGGTGGAACCCTGGACGGCTGGAAGTTCAATGTCTACACAGACGAGGCTTGTACCAAACTGGTTTCCGGTTCTCCCTTTACGACCAATGCGCAGGGCCTGATTACGACCCGGCTGCTGCCCGGCACCTACTGGGTGAAAGAAGTCGATGAGTCCAGCAAGCGGCCTGACTGGGAGTTTGATACTGCCACCCGGAAGCTGACTGTCACCGCAGGCAATACCAGTTCTGTCACCTTCAATAACAAGCATTTTGGCTATGCTCAGATCGTGAAGGAGACCAGCACCGGCAAGGACCTGGCAGGATGGAAGTTCAACATCTATGCAGATGAGTCCTGCACCACTCTGATCGACGGCTCTCCCTTTACTTCCGGCAATGACGGCACGATCAAGGTAAAGCTTGCTCCCGGTACCTACTGGGTGCAGGAGATCGATGAGTCTGACAAGAACCCTGATTGGACTTACGATACCACGGTTCGCAAGGTTACTGTCACTGCAGGTGATGTGGCTAAGGTCACCTTCACCAATACCCATTTCGGTTATGCTGAGATCCAGAAGAGCACCAACACCGGTAAAGATCTGGCAGGTTGGAAGTTCAACATCTATACCGATGCCGATTGTACCCAGAAGGTCACCGGTTCTCCCTTTACCACCGACAACGCAGGTAAGATGTCCGTCCGGTTGGTCCCCGGTACCTACTTCGTACAGGAAGTAGACGAGAGTGCAGCCAAGCCCGACTGGGTGTTCGATACCAAGGTTCATGTGGTAACCGTCAAGGCTGGCGAAACTGTCTCCGTGACACTGAAGAATGACCAGATGGGCAGAGCCAAGCTCATTAAGGCTATGCCCGATGGCGGAAGCGTTTCCGGCTGGGTCTTCGATATCTACCGCAAGAGCGATAACGCACACATGGGTACCTTCACTTCTGCTGAAGATGGCACCATTCTCTCTGATTGGATGCTTCCCGGCGAGTACCTGGTGTACGAGCTGCTGGATGAGCAGTCTATCTACTGGTGCGAGTCTGAGAATCCCCAGGCAGTAACGATCAAGGCAGGGGAGACCGCTGAGGTTACGTTTACCAATCGTTTGAAGCCCGGCAAGATCGCCATCCAGAAGGTGGATGTCACCGGTAAGCCTCTTGCAGGCGCGGAATTCCTGCTGGAGTGGTCCGTGGACGGCAAGACTTGGCAGCCTGTTTCCCATACTGATTCCAAGTATGTCCTGGAGGGTACCTGTACAAGTGCCGGTCTTAAAAATGGCAGACTCATTTCCGGAGCTGACGGCCTGGTGGAATTCACCGGCCTGCATCCTGAGCGCCTGTACCGACTGACGGAAACCGCTGCCCCGGATGGCTACCAGCTGCTTGCGGACACTGCCTACGAAGGCGGCCTTCCCGCAGACAAGGATCTCGTGATCCAGCTTACGGTCGTCAATGTCCCCACCTTTGAACTTCCTAAGACCGGCTCCAAGTCTATGCTGCTGATGCCTGTTTCTCTGGCTCTCGCAGCAGCCCTTTGCGGTGCGATCCTCGTGATCGGCAAGCGCAAGAAACTGTAACCGGAGGAAACTGAATATGCATTTCTTTTACAGGTCCAGGGATCGTCCCCGGGCCTTTTCATTTTCATCCATACGCGTATGTACGAAAATCCACAACTCTATTTTTAATTTTGAAAGGACGGTAAATACCGCTATGAAAAACCTGAAGAAGATTATGGCCATGTGCCTCGCAGTCATCATGATGATCTCCTGCATTCCTGCTGTCTATGCCGCTGATGTGGCCAATGCCACTATCGATCCCGATGCCAAGGGCAGCCTGACCCTGTTCAAGTACGATCTCACGAACGCCGAGAAGGACGGTGTGTGGGATTCTTCCTATGTTTCCACCGGCGTTTACGATGAGAACGTCAACAAGACCCTGGGCGATGCTATCCGCGCAGGTGACAACGACAACAGCTCCGATCTGGGTAACGACGATGTTTCCTACGGCTACGCAGTCAAGGGTGTCGAGTTTACCTACCTGAAGGTCGCTGAGATCGTTCAGTTCACCGAGTCCGAGAAGGACGGCGTCACCTACAACCATGTGGAAGTCCTGTACGGCATCGACAAGAACATCGGCGCCGACCTGCTGAACGCTCTGGGCCTGCCCAAGGGCGCTGAGCGTTACACCAACGCTGACCAGCTGGACAACACCAAGTACTTCTACCAGTCCGATGTCCTGATCGACGCTCTGGAACTGGCTCTGCAGACCAACTCCACCAATGTCAAGAACGCCCTGGAGCGTTACATCGCTGCCAACGGCGGCACCGCAATGCCCCTGACCGATTCCTACGGCAAGTCCCAGGCTAACGACCTGGATCTGGGCCTGTACCTGGTCATTGAGACCAAGGTTCCCGAGATGGTCACCTCCACCTGCAACCCCTTCTTTGTTTCCATCCCCATGACCTCCGTTAACGGCACCAATGCTACCGACGGCGGCACCCGCTGGATCTATGATGTTACCATCTACCCCAAGAACCTGACCGGCATTCCCTCCCTGGAGAAGACCCTGCGTGAGAATGTGGACGATACCGGCAAGCACGAAGGCACCGCTGACGATATCACCGACGGCTATGCCCACACCGGCACCGCTTCCGACGGCGATGTCATCGACTATCAGCTGATCTCCACTCTGCCTTCCATCACCTCCGAGAGCACCTACCTGACCGAGTACACCTTCATCGATACCCTGAGCGCAGGCCTGAGCTACAACAAGAAGGATATCATCATTGAGTTCTTCTCCGATGCAGCATGCACCGATCTGCTGGACTCCTGGGATGAGTCTGACGGCATGTTCACCGCTACCTACAGCACCACCAACGCAAATGAGTCTGTCATGACCATCAAGATGACCGCTGCCGGCCTGCAGGAGATCAACACCAACAAGCGCGTGTACACCGGCGCTTCCATGGTCAACTCCGGCTACTCCGACTGCACTATCCGCATCACCTATAAGGCTACCATGCACTCCGATGAGTCCGTTGTTTACGGTGACTCCGGCAACCCCAACGAAGTCGTCCTGCTGTGGAAGCGTTCCTCTCAGGACTACTACGACACCCTGGTTGATGACGCTCACGTGTTCACCTACGCAATGGAGCTGACCAAGCTGTTCTCCGACGGCAATGGCAACTTTGAGAATGTTGAGTTCATCATGCAGAATGACTCCGACGGCTACTTCGTTAAGGCAGAGCTGAACAAGGAAGAGGGCATCTACTATGTCGTCGACCATGTTGCCGATGAGAAGGACGCTACCCACTTCGTTCCCGTTATCCCTCAGCCCGCACCCAAGGCAGGCGAGCCCGAGTACAAGGTCATCGTCAAGGGTCTGGAGGACGACTCCTACACCATCACCGAAGTCCGCACCGATGATGGCTACACCCTGCTGAAGGACAACATCAAGATCGTCATCTCCCAGACTGAGACTGAGAAGCTGTGCAACATCTACGCTTCCGATGTCCTGGGCCTGGTCCAGAACGATCCCCGCTACGCAACCATCATCAACGACACCGGCGACCTGAAGAACATGCCCCAGAAGCACCTGGAGCACCACCTGCTGACCGCTTCCGCAACCGTTGACGGCAACAAGGTCAACATGCTGGAAGACGACGGCAGCATCAACGCTTCCGTGCCCCTGAAGGTCGTTAACACCCGCGGTTTCGATCTGCCTCAGACCGGTGATCACGGCACCTGGATGTTCAGCGTTATCGGCATCATGCTGATGGCTGGCGCCGCTGTGGTTATCATCATGACTTCCCGCAAGAAGCGCACCGCTGACCAGTAAGATTTTTGGGATCCCCGGGAATGAGAAACTTCCCGGGGATTTCCCCCGGAAGGAGAAAGTGAAATGAAACAGAAGGCCCTTACCATATGCGGTGCCATACTGGTTTTCCTGCTGGCACTGGGCATTACGCTATATCCTTTAATATCAAACTGGTACAACGAAAAGCACAGATCTGAGATCCATACCCAGTATCAGGAAATCATCCAGCAGGTGGATAATTCCGACCTGATCAGAGCCAGGGAACTGGCGAACGAGTATAACGCAGCGATCCTCCCGGGCACCCAGCTGAGCGATGCCTTCTCCAAGGAAGCGCTTCTGTGGGCATCTGAAGATTATGAGCACCAGCTGAATCTGGCAGGGGACGGGACCATGGGCTATGTGGAGATCCCGCTTATCCAGGTGAACCTGCCCATCTACCATGGCACTGATTCTGATACCCTGGAGGTTGGTATTGGACATCTGCTGGGAAGCTCTCTACCGGTTGGCGGCGAAAGTACCCACAGTGTCCTGACGGCCCATTCCGGTATGGCAGGACAGAAGATGTTCTCGGACCTCGATAAGTTGAAGATCGGAGATGTGTTCTACCTGCAGGTGCTGGATGAGACTCTGGCTTATCAGGTGGATCAGATCAATACGGTCCTGCCTCATGACACTACTTATTTAGGTATTACGGAAGGGGAAGATATCTGCACCCTGGTAACCTGCACGCCATTTGGGGTCAATACCCACCGGCTTCTGGTACGGGGTACCCGCATCCCTTATGAAGAAGCAGAAGTGATCGTCGAGGAGCAGCTGCAGGTAGAAGAACTCCCTAAGTCTACCTGGGAGCAGCAGTACATCAAGGGCATTCTGTTTGGTATCGGAGCGGTCATCCTGATCGCTGCCATGTATGGGTATTACCTGTACTGGCGTAAGCACAGAAAACCCAGAAAGCCCAAAAGAAGCATCGCCGAGACGAAGGCGCGCAAGATCAGACTCAGAAAGAAGGGTAAGTATGAAGCTGATTAGGCGCCTGGTGATCTTTCTCATGATTCTGGTTTTCATTTTCGGTCTGGGAGTGCTCCTATACCCACATGTAAGAGGCTATTTCGTTGACCACCGGATCGAGCACGACGCCGAGGAGTTCCTGAGCTGGGTGGAAATCGCACCCTTTGTACCAGACTCATCCGCAAGCCATGTCGTAGTCCAGGATCCGGCCGGGCCGGCTATCCCGGAGCCTACGGAACCGGATCAGTATGTGGATCTGTGGTATGCCATGATGAACTATAACCGGGATATTTATCTGAAGGGGCAGAAAGACCTGGATTGTGAGTATGCCTACGAGAAACCGAGCTTTATCCTGAAGAACTATGGCCTGGACTCCGAGATCTTCGCAGTCATCACCATTCCCAGTATGGAGCTGGAGATGCCCATTTATTTAGGCGCCACTTATCAGCATATGGCTGACGGTGCAGCGCTTCTGTCCCAAACCAGTATTCCCATGGGTGGCAACAATACCAATTGCATCATAGCCGGCCATCGCGGCTGGGGCGGTGCCTCGTATTTCCGCTATATCGATCAGCTGCAGCCAGGAGATGAAGTGATCATCACGAATCTCTGGGAGGAGCTTCATTATGAGGTCTCTGAGATCCAGATTATCCAGCCCAACGAAGTTGAGAAGATCCTGATTCAACCCGGTCGGGAGCTGATCACTTTACTGACCTGCCACCCTTATGCATCCGGAGGCAGGCAGAGATATCTTGTTATTTGTGAAAGGATACCCTATGAACCCGATACTGAAATCGATCATCCATAAACAGCGCAGTGATTTTGAAAAGCTGTCCGCCGGTCGGCATATCCCTGACAAGGCACTGGACGGTGTCCATCAGGCCCGGGGTATCCGGTACAAGCAAGACGGTGACCCGGCCCATGTGATGGATATGTACTGCCCCAATACCGTGAAGATTCCCACGCCCGTGATCATCAATGTCCACGGAGGCGGCCTGATCATGGGAAATAAAGAGTTCAACCGGCATTTCTGCATCAACCTTTGTAAGATGGGATTTCTTGTGTTTTCCATTGAGTACCGCCTATGCCCCGAGGTGACTGTGTTCCAGCAGCTGGAGGATATCTACGCAGCCATGAACCACATTGATGGCATGATGCCTCAGCTGAAAGCAGAGCTTGGCCACTGCTATATGGTAGGGGACAGCGCTGGTGCCATGCTTGCCATGTATGCTTCCGCCATCCAGCGAAATCCCAGGCTTGCCAAGGCAGCCGGTGTCCGGCCCTCTTATCTGGAGATCATGTCCCTGGCACTGATCAGCGGCATGTTCTACACCACCAGAATGGATAAGATTGGTCTTGTGATGCCGAAGGCCTTCTATGGCGATCAGTATAAGAAGCATCCGTTCTATCCCTATCTGAACCCCGACAACATCGCCGTGTCCATGTACCTGCCGCCCTGTATGCTGATCACAAGCAAGGCAGATCATCTGAGAAACTATACTTACGATCTGGCAGCGGCGATCCGTCATAACCGGGCACCCTGCATCCTGCGGGACTATGGCAGGGATCCTAACCTTTACCACGCATTCTCTGTCTTCGATCCGGAGCTTCCCGAAAGCTGGAAGGTGATCGAGGACATTGCATCTTTTTTTAACGACTACGAATAATGGAGGAATGAAAATGAAACTTAAAATCGCAAAGACAGTGGCGTTGATCCTCGCAATGGTCTGTCTTCTTTGTTTTCCTGTACCCGCATCTGCCGCATCTCAGGGCACTGACGGTACGGAGCTGGAAGTGATCCAGCCTCAGAACCTTGAGATCCAGCTGGGTGAAGCCTGGGCTGGTGTTGAGTTCGAACTGAAGATTGATGCCGGCATGTACCCTGGTGTGATCATCGTCGGCGAAGACGGCGTGCTCCGTCTGGAGATCGGTGGCAGCGAGAACTACATCCTGAGCTGTGTCAATTCTACTGTTGAGGCTCCCATTCCTGGCGAGACCACACCCGTGGAAGAGGGAACCGAACCTGAAGAAGTGCCCACTGAAGAAGCAGTACCTTCTGAATCTGCAGATCCCACCGAAGCGACCGGTGAGGCTGATGCCGAGCCTACCGAAACGCTTCCTGCAGATACCGATGAGGGTACTGTTGCGGGTATCCCCGTGAAGCACATCGTTCTGTTTGCAGGCGGCCTGATCCTGGCTGTTGGTGCCCTGGTTGGCATCCATTTCTATCAGAAACGCAGCGGAAATAGTAATAATTCTGACGACGATGACGATGTCTAATCAAAAATGAGTCTGGGAACAGACTGTATAGACAAGTTATTACGAAACTGTAAATAATAGACAACAATAACCAATAGTTATTGACAAGTGAGGCAACCGATGCTATTATATAACCATGGCAGGGGCTTGCACCCAGGCTTTCGATACGTTGGAAGAGCTCCCGGCGTCAGACGTTGTCAGAGGACAGCGAAATCGTTACGGACGGCAGCTGCACGAAGCGGTCCATAATGGTGCAAGCCAATTGAATATGAAATGCCGGAAGGTTGCTTACTATGGAATCCGGCTGGGTATAGGCCCAGTCTGTTTTCTGTAGTGTAGTAACCTTCCGGCATTTTTTTATTTGTCCAAATAAGGAGGTTTTTAAGAATATGAAAAAGAAAAGAAAGGGAGTACATAGTCAGGCACCTAGATGTCCTTACTGCGGCAGTCATACCATTCTGCGCAGTGCCGATGGCATTTATCAGGATAATTCCAAAGGTGTGATGCTGTATGTCTGTAAGAACTATCCGGCATGTGATGCCTATGTGCGTGTCCATAAAGGAACCACAGTACCCATGGGAGTTCCCGCCAACTGGAAGCTACGGAAGCTTCGCAATGAAGCGCACCATTATTTTGATCAGCTTTACAAAAGAGGTTATATGACCAAGCAGGACGCCTATTACTGGCTTGCGGATATTTTGTGCGTGCCCTTTTCTGAGGCACACATCGGTTATCTCGGCGAGTATTACTGCCAGAAAGTGATTGAAGAGAGTAAGAAGGTCCTGGCCCGCCATACAGGAATTCGAAAAGGCACCTTGCAGGACGCAGCAAAAGGAGGTAAGTATTATGACACTGACAGAGCGGCAGCAACGCATTGTTGAAGAAAATATGGGTCTGGTGGGAAGAGTCATAAAAGACAAAGTCCATGGCCTTGGCCAGGAAGGCGCATTTACATATGATGATCTGTTTCAGATTGGGTGCATTGGTCTGTGCAAGGCTGCCGCAACGGACAAAGGCGGATGTTTTTCAACGTATGCTTACAGACTGATTTGGAATGAGATTTGTGACACTCTTGTCAAGACTACCCGGATCAATCAAAATGAAACCGTTATGGAAGCAACTGAAATTATGCGCGGTGTCCAGGAGAATATCCCGGATCCGCTGGAGGCCAGTGAGCTGAAACAGATCCTGGAATCTGCCAGAAATTCCGCGGACGGTGTGACGGCCAAGGGTGTTCAGTGCCTGATGCTGTCTGCTCAGGGTTATACCAGCAGCGATTTGGGGAATATCTTTAATGCCAATGCATCCGCAGTCCGGATGTGGATGACCAAGGGCCGCAGATATCTGAAGAATTTTCCTGGACTGGCCTCTTATGTGGGGAGGTAAGACGGTGAATAGAATATGGATAAGGGTCAAACCGTGGATGATTCCAGTTGGTTTGACCCTTTTACTTTATGTGTTTCTTAAATTCGTATTGTTGATCGGATATGTGCCGACACCTTCTATGGAGCCGACACTCCCAGAGAAAAGCTTCATCTTCGGTACCAGAATATTCAGAGAACTGAAGACCGGCGACATCGTCATGTTCGAAAAGGATGGTGTGCTGCTGGTCAAGCGTATTGCTGCTTGCCCAGGGGATGAAGTGGACCTATCGCAGATTAATTATATGACTACTGTTCCAATACCAGTATGGGATAATCCAGTAATCACGGTACCAGAAGACAGTTTTTTTGTTTTGGGTGATAATACCCAGAACTCATGGGATTCCCGATACTGGGAAGATCCATATATCAACCGGAATCAGATAGTCGCAAGGCTGTTTGAAAAATAAAACCGAAAGGAAGGAAAAAATGTTAACACCCGATGAAATCAGAGAAGCCCTATTGTCCTTAGTTGAGGGTGAATATGAAGAGGAACAAATGGCGGATATCCAGAAAGAATATGGTGATAAGATCAAGAGAATATCCCTTGACTTACTGGCACTGAAGTACCTAAAAGAAGCACATATACCCAACGAGTACTGCGTCTACTCGGAAGAAGATCCTGAGGGCACCTATCACGGAAGAAGATTATTTGATTTAGAAGCTGTGTTGGTGGCAAGTGAAGAAGACACAACATTTGCTACGGAGGCAATCAACATTACTGTATCAGATGAATTGTGGCTTATGGAGAACAGTGACTTCGTGTTTGTTGAATGCACAAAGATGGAAATCCTGGGAGGGCAGACCAAACAAGTTGTTGAGCAGAGATTGTTCCAATTCTTCCCTTTCGAAAAGGATCATTTTGCATGGCCATTTGGTATCGATAAAGTAATATGCGCGCTGGAGAATGCCTGTACGCTTATGGAGAAGCAGTTGAAGGCATCCAGAGAAGGATTATGATCACGAAGAAAAAATCGTGGGATGACACAAGGTTACCCCATTGAGCAACCGTTGTATGCTTGACTAAAGATGCAGAACTCGCTAGTGCAGTGATAAACCTACCGAAAGAATGAAAATGTAGGAGGAAATATGAGTCCGGAATTTTTAAACCAAAAGGAATTATCATACTTAAGATTCCTTACAAATCGACTTATCGATGAGGAAGTAGCCGGAGCAATGCTGGAGGATACCGATTTGAAGATGATCCTGGACATACAGGCAGTCATGATTATCGGCATGGAGGCGTTGGAGCGGGGGAGGGATACTCCCTGGGAAGATCCCACTGCTGTTTATGGGAAATGTAGGCGGAAGCTTCCTGCTTTCGATGAAAAACTGGAGGAGATCCGGTATCTGCTGCAGCCCGGCTATAAAGAGTACCTGCGCCAGGGAATGCAGGTATTATCAATTAAATAAGGAGAGAATTAATTATGGCAGTCAATCAAAACGAAGCATGGCCTTTTAATTTGCTATGTCGCATCTTTGATCAGGAAGAACTGCAGATTCTGAAATGGAACGCTCCAAAGGAACTGGAAGCATTTCTGATCTATACCGTTCGCGATGCCTATTCCGAATGGGAAGCAGATATCATTGTGCTGCATTTTATGGAGCAGATGCCGCCAGAAGTAATCGCCGAAAAGATGAGACGTCAGAAAGAGCGTATCGAAGAAGTGATCGCCTATGCCGGTGATAAGCTTAAGGATCCGCAGCTGATGGAAACCTATCGGCATGGTCTTGCCTGGAGGGTAACCAGTGAGTTGGAGAAGGCTTACATTGCTGGGTATCGGAAAGGCTACAGTCATGCCATCAAGGGTATGGAAGAAAAAGTGGGAGATCATGGAAATGCCTTCACAAATCTCTTTTTTGATCTCCCGGGACATAATCATCCGGTCGCTTTCCTGGAGCCTTCGGAGGAGACGTACAATGCAATGTACTTTGCAGGAATCCATGATGTGAAAGAACTCCTTGAGGCAGATGACAGAAAGCTGATGACGGAATTCCGCCTTGATCAGAGCCAGATCAACGAGCTTGCTGAACTGCTGAAGAAAAAGGGATATAGCTGCATTCTAACAAGAGCAAGAAACGATATTACGATATCTTATTGGCCTATGAATCTGCTAATGGGCAGCTTAAGCGAAACATCTGCGTACCACTTGATGTGCTATGCGCCCGTAGATTTGAAGGAGAGTTTTGAATTTGTTCGGAAGGTCGCGTTAAACGGTAAGGATGAAGAAATTCTAAAATTGTATTATGATTTGGAATTCTCCCTTCAGGATATCGCAGAAGAGCTGAAAATCACGGATACGCAGGTTCACGAGCGAATTGTCCGAGCGCTTCGGAAGTTGCGGCATCCGAAATATTTCGACCTCATCCGATATGGCATGAAGACCACGGTCAGAGAGATGATTCGTATAGAGAGTGAGTGCGGTTTCCAGGATGGCTTTCACCGAGGTATTGAGGAGCGGTGGGAAGATGTAAATGAGGAGACTGGTGAAATGAATGTACCTGAGAGTCTTCTCGTATGGTTGGAGCGTATGCCTGTCGAAGAACTGCAATTGCCCATAAGGATTATCAATTGTCTTCACAGAAATAAAGTTGTTACTGTGGCGGAATTGGTGCAACTGAAGGATAAGGAAATTATGGCAATGAATGGTATGGGAAAGGCAGCCATCAAGGATATTCGCAAGAAGCAGAGCGCGTATATCAAGGAACTTCTGATAGAATTGGTAACGAATGAAATTACAGAGATCAGCACTAGGGAAGTCGTGAATGTTCTGGGAGAACCAGTGTGAGAAGCGTGGAGGAACTGACTGCACTATTGCTGAGGTGGAACGAAACTGAAAGATAGAGGATTGTCATTACGGCAGGAATATGAGCAATGCGAATAAAAGCGGTACCGGAGACATAACTCCGGTACCGTTCGATGGTGTTATTAAAGAAAGCTTTCGGCCTGATGATTATCCAGATATGCCTGGAAGGTCTTGGCCAGAACTTTTTCGTTTTCTTTTTCTACATCCAGTTTGGAGAGAAGGGCAGTAATACCGATGTTGAGTATAACAGGTGCCCACAGATAAAGGACATGGAGCATATTGATGGTACTGCTCGTCTGCACTGCTGCATTTTCTACATATCCGGCAGAGGCCATCAGCCAACCGGAAATAGCAGTTCCGATACTTGCACCAACTTTGATGCCAAAGGAGGAGCAGGCGTACAGTGTTCCATCAATCCGTCTTCCCTTGGTGAGGAATGTGTATTCTGAGCAGGAAGCGATCAAAGCGTTTAAGCTTCCTTGCATGGGGCTGGTACCAATAGCGCTGATGGCAGTAAAAACAAGCATCATGGGAATACTTCCTAAGTATGCACAGATCATCATGCCGAGCCGCCCCACAGATGCAACTGCGTAACCAACCAGATTCAGCTTGTACATTCCCCGAAGCTTTTTCACGAGAATGGGCGTGATAATCAGGCCCAGGATCAACGGAACATTGGCATAAAGAGAGAATGTTTTCAGCAAGCTTTCATTGCCAAGAACATACTTCATATAGTAAACGCCCATATTCAGGGAGGACTGGCACAACTGGGACATTAGATAGATGCCGCAAATCATGAGGTAAAATTTGTTGGAGAAGAGCAGGTGAAATCCTTCCGCCATGGAACAGGGCTTTTCCGGCTGCGGATATTCCATCAAATCGGTTGTATATAGGTCCTTGACCGGAAGCTCCTTGACACAAAGGCAGGAAATCGTGTTGACGATCAATCCGATGACAGCATAGATGATGGCAGCGACTTTCCAGCCGGCAGCATCGCCTCCCAGACTGGAAACGAGGTCCATTGTAGCTGTTTGGATGATCATGGTTGCAGCGAAGGCAAACATATAGCGGATGGACCCCAACTGTACTCGCTCAGAGGTGTTTTTTGTGATCAGTGCGGTGAGGGTTGCGTAGGCAATGTTATTGACCGTATAAAAAACAGCGTTCAGCAGGGTATAGGTGATGAAGAAATAGGCGTATTTCGCTGCATCACCCCAGTGGGACGGAATCATGAAAATCGCAGCCAGCATTACTGCACAGCCGATGTAGCCCAGCAACATCCAAGGGCGGGCTTTCCCCATTCGGGTGGAAGTCCGGTCCAGCAGATTGCCGAAGAGCAGATCCGTAAGTGCATCCAAAAGGCGGCTTACTGCCATCAGAATGCCGACGATGCCCACATTCATGCCCACGGTGTCCGTCAGATAGAACATCATAAAGGTGGACAGGAATGCATAGACTACATTTCCGGCCACATCACCGGCACCGTATCCGATTTTGTTTTTCCAATTCAAATACCGTTTGTCGATCATGGCGACCCTCCTGACTCTGCGTTTGGTCATAGCTGTTTCTTCGTGCTGTTATTGTACATATTTTGATTCCGGAATGGAATGGACACAATCATTCAAAACAAGCACAAAATCGTTTTACTGCAAACCAAGGTATACAAATGGACTTTGCAAACATGCACTATCTTTTCGGATGTATGGACGAAATGATTGACATTGTCTGAGACTCTTGACTTGAAAATCAGTTTGTGACATGATTTTATCGAAAGAGAAAAGAGCGTGCCTGTGCAGCGTATAGCAGTCCGATAAAGATAGGAGGATTCCCATGAACAACAATTTTGCTGAATGCAAAGAACATTACCAGCAGGCCCTAAAGGCTGCAAACAAGGAGCAGCGGCATCACGTCCATCGTGGAACGTATCCTTACCTGCAGGTGTTGGATGAGATTCTCCCTGCCTATATGACGGCCGGTGAAGTGAATCTGGGACTTATCGACATTCCTATCGATAAGATCGTTGGTACCAAAACAAAGGGTCGCACCCATGCGTTTGCGGCAAACTTTATGCCTTTGCTGTCTGAAGACAGTGAATTCGGTCTCAAGTGGAGAAACCTCTGTAATGCACACCTGAGTGATGCAGGTATCCGGGATCCCATTTCCTGCTATGAATTCCTGGGTCGTTTCTATGTCCAGGAGGGAAACAAACGGGTAAGCGTTCTAAAATACTTCGGCGCCACCTCTATTCCCGGCAATGTGATCCGTATCCTGCCTTTGGAATCAACCGCCAAAGAGGTACGCGCATATCGGGAGTTCCTTACTTATTATCCTCTGACAAAGTTGTATGAGGTGTTCTTCACCCAGTTAGGTTCCTTCCCGAAGCTTCAGGCAGCTCTGGGCAACGAAACAGACCATGTATGGACAGAAGAGGAACAGCGCAGGTTCCTGGCAAATCATCACTATTTTGCAGAGGAATTTCGAAAGCTTGGCGGTGGTGAACTGAATATTTCAACAGCTGATGCGATGCTTGAATGGCTGAAGGTATATTCGTTTTCCCAAATCAGAGAGATGTCAACCCTGGAACTGAACCGTAGCCTGGAGGCTATGTGGTCCGAGATTAAGTCTATCGGCAGCAGCAGCCATATCGAGGTGCATACCAAAGATGTATCTGTGGAAGCGAAGGACTATCGGAATAAGCGTACATTTTCTATGTTGCCGTCTTATCTGAATGTGGCATTCATTCATGAGCTGAAACCGGACAATAGCAACTGGATTCGAGCGCATGAAGAGGGCAGCCTGTACTTGGAAAAAACCATGGGCGATCAGGTGGTGGTTCAGCGTTTTGCTGGTGTCGGCACCGGCGAAATGGCTGAAAAAGCCATGGAGATCGCAATCAAGAATGGCGCGGAAATTATCTTTGCAACAACAGCACCCATGATTCGTGCGTGCAGAAGAGTCGCCGCGCGGCATCCGGAAGTGAAAATTTTCAACTGCTCTGTCTGCATGCCCTATACGGAGGTTCGTACCTATTACAGCCGGATCTATGAAGGCAAGTTCATCTCCGGTGCCATTGCCGGTGCTATTACCGAAAGTGACGATATTGGATACATTGCAAGCTATCCGATTTACGGTGTTCCTGCCGGCATCAACGCGTTTGCTCTCGGAGCGCAGCTCACAAGACCCAGTGCGAGAATCCATTTAAAGTGGTCTTGTACGGAAAATGACCCGGTGAAGGAATTGCGGGAAAAGAACATAGATGTGATTTCTTCTTTGGATATTCCGCAGCAGACCAGCCAGGACGGTCAATGGGGCACATTCCGATTGGGCAGCAATGGTGAGGCTGAGCTGATTGCGTCACCGTACTGGGACTGGGGTGCCTTCTATGTGCAAATAACCAGAAGCTTTTTGAGCCGCGAATGGGATGCTTCTATTTTTGGAAAGCGGGAAGATCACGCGGTAAATTATTGGTGGGGAATCGCCAGCGGCGTAGTCGGTCTTCGCTGGACGGATAAAATACCCGATGGTACAAAAGCCCTTGCCAATCTGCTGAAGGAAGGCATCAAAGACGGTTCCGTCGATCCGTTCCTGCGGAAGATTGTCTCCCAGGATGCGGTGATTCGAAACGATGGCAAGAAAGTATTTTCTGCCGAAGAGATCCTGCGTATGGATTGGCTTTGTGAGAATGTATATGGATCAATCCCTGCTTTTGATGAACTATCTGAGAAAGGTCAGGCGATCACCAGGCTGCAGGGCATTTATCGGGATCAGATTCCACCGAGCAAATCTTCTGTGCAAATATAAAGTTTACAAGCGGCAAAACACCCATGTCTGGAAGTTCCGGACATGGGTGCTTTTTTTATTTAGTGTTCTTTTTCTGTTCCAGCTGTGCCTGATACTTTTTACCAACCCGAAGATTGGACTGTAAGTTTGATCCACGCTGAATGGTGGCGGCGCCAAACTTCTTGTTGATGGCATCGTATGCCTTGTCAAGATTCCTGGAACGCTCTTTTCTTTCATCGGGGAACAGGGACAACTGAGCAGTGTCTTCCTTTGTTAGATCTGTCAGTGCTACACCAAGCAGGCGCAGGGGAGTATGTCCGTCCCAAAGTTCTGCAAACAGTTGCTTGCAAAGTTTATAGACCTCCGTGGAAATGTCTGTCGCATCCATCAGCTTCTTCTGATGAGATCGGGTCTTAAAGTCGTTGGATCGCACGGATACAGCAACGCAGTAAGCTTTGACATTATCAGCCCGCATGCGTGCGGTAACGCTATCTGCCAGGGCCAGGAGTACCTTGTGGGCCTGTTCTGCGGTCACAACATCTTCTTCCAGAGTGGTGGAGATGCTGTAACCTTTAGCCTCCTCCGGAACAGCCAGGACAGGGGAGTCATCTATTCCGTTGGCATAGTCGTGGATTTGTTTGCCCATCTTGATGCCGACAATATTCTGTACACGATCCAAGGGGGTATTGGCCAGATCTCCGATTGTCCGAATTCTCGCCTTCTCAAGCTTCTCGGCAGTAGACGCTCCGACGGAGAACAGATCTCGAACGGGGAGGGGCCACATTTTCTGCGGGATCTCATACCGATATAGAGAATGCACCTTGTCGGGTTTTTCGAAGTCACTGGCCATTTTGGCAAGAATTTTGCAATCGCCAATGCCTACATTTACAGTGAAACCAAGTACATCACGAATCTTATCCTTAATGGTGTGTGCAATGGCAATGGGATCCGGATAGATTTTGTGGGTACCGGACATATCCAGAAAGCATTCGTCGATGGAGTATTTCTCAACCACCGGAGCATACTCTCTGCAGATGTCCATAAAGGCTTTGGAGGATTCTTCGTAAAGTCGGAAGTCAGGTCTTGCCAGAAACAGATCCGGACATTTACGAAGTGCCATGGCCACCGGCTCGCCGGTTTTAATTCCGAACTTCTTGGCTGGAATGGATTTTGCGAGGATTACGCCGGTGCGTTTTTCCCGGTCGCCGCCAATAGCTGAAGGAATCAGCCGGATGTCGTCTTCTCCCAGACTGACTCTGCGTGTTGCTTCCCAAGAGAGAAACGCGCTATTCACATCAATATGGAAAATGAGTCTGGACATCAGCAAGATCCTTTCGAAACAGGAATGTGATTACTTGGTAAACCGGAATATTGTTTCGCTCTGATAATGTTGGCCGGCTTTTGTAATAGGCTGCGGCCATTCAGTATGGTGCAGTGCGTCAGGATAGTACTGGGTTTCAAGCGCCACACCGCTTCGCTTTCCATAGTAAATCCCATTTTTGCCAGACTCATTCAGGAAATTGCCGGTATAAACCTGAATGCCGGGACAATCCGTATGTACAGCCATGGATCGGCCGGATACGGGATCTTCCAGAATAGCGCAGGGATTGCAGAAGACTTCCCAGTTGTGATCATATCCCGCCTGAAGATGAAGCGGTTCGTAGTCCAGCTCGATATCCCGCGCAATGGGTTTGGGAGAGCGGAAGTCCATGGGCGTACCGTCAACTTTGCGCAGTTCTCCGGTAGGGATGTTTTCTGCATCATCTGGGCAGAAGAACCGGCCGGGCAGAATCAAGGTTTGCTCCATTGCCTTATCTGTCTTTTCGTGACCTGCCAGATTGAAATAGCTGTGGTTTGTCATATTGAAGACCGTATCCTGATCGCATACAGCATCATATTGAATGTGCAGGCTTCCTTCATAGTCCAATTCGTAAGTTACCTGTATGATGGCATTTCCGGGGAAGCCCTGATCGCCATCCGGACTGTGGAGTTCGAATGTTACAGAATTAGAAGCGTGTTTAACAGTCTTCCATAGGCGCAGATGGAAATAATCCGGACCACTGTGAAGGTTGTTTGCACCGTCGTTTTGCGCGAGTTTGTACTCAGTATCTTTGTAGTTGAATTTCGCACCCTTGAGACGGTTGGCGTTACGGCCAACAGTGGCACCGAGGCAGGCACCGTTAGCGGTACGGTAACCGTTGCAGTCATCATAACCCAGAACAATGTCAGCAGGATTGCCGGAAGCATCCGGAACAAAGAGACGGACAAGCGTTGCGCCGTAATCCGTGACAGATGCGGTGATATGTCCGTTGGTTATGGTGTATAGTGTTGCTGTTTCCCCAGAAGGGAGAATACCAAAATTCTCGGTCATAGTATTTACCTCCTAAACAGATATTCGTAATCTTCGGGTAATGGAATAATTTGGGCAACAGCACGCACGAAGCAGGCTGTTGCCCGGTTGCTGTAATTCAATTAATGACGGCTCGATAATTGCTTTCTGTAGTCGGAAGGGGAGACACCTTTCTGCTTTTTGAAAATGCGGCTGAAATAGAGAGGGTTATCGTAGCCAATGATGGTGGAAATCTCTGTCACATTGTAGTCTGTACTTTCCAGAAGACTGACAGCATTGCTGATTCGAATACCAAGTATGTACTGCATGGGAGACTTTGTGGTGACTTCCTTGAACTTCTTCAGGAAGTAGCTGACACTCATATTTCTGGACAGGGCATATTCTTCGATATTGATATCTTCGTTGTAATGCTCCTGGAAATACCGTCTTGCGATACCCATTTCTTCCTGCAGGTGAGAGCTTACAACAGGAGACTTGTCCAGACGGCTGCGTTGGACCAGGACAAAAATCTGTTCCAAATACATGGAAAGCAGTGTCTCGTAGCCAACACGGCAGGTTTGCAGTTCCAGAATCATTTCTTTGAACAGATAACCATAGGTAGGGGAGTTTCCTGCGTAAAACACATTGTTGTCCATCGGAACATCATGCCGTTTCAAAATGCTGCGGACTTGTCCTCCGGTAAAATGAACCCAGTATACCTCTGGTTTATCCTTGCCGAAATATTCATAATGCATTTCCTGCTTCGGTTGGTAAAGCACCATATTACCGGCAGTAACGATCACTTCCTGACCTTTAATGTAAAAGTGAGCCTTTCCGGAAGCCACATACAGAAGCTGCCAGTCGGGACGACCGCTGCGCCACCATGTGGGAAGTTTATAGTGGCTGCTTAACCGGTAGGTTCCGCAGCTGCCCACGATCAACGGACGTGACTTATCAACAAAAGCAAGGCGTGAATTATTCAGGTAACCAGAGTTTATATACATTGAACAAACCTCCGTTCTTTCGATTGTGCAATTAGACTATTGCGCTAAAATATGTTCTCAAAACAGGGGTATATGGAGTATACTGAAAACTTCATTTTTCTACATTGTATCATTTTGTGTATGTTTTGTCCTGTATGATGGCATTTCCGGGGAAGCCCTGATCGCCATCCGGACTGTGGAGTTC
>CAZQSP010000002.1:0-30776 GCA_964596085.1 uncultured Oscillospiraceae bacterium | reverse complement strand
GTACCAATATAACCGAAACCACACTTGCAAGCGCAAGAGAGCTTATCGCAAGCTCACGTTAAAAAACTACTATTGTGCTGCCCGGGGGATAATCCGAACAAGATCATAAGAAATAAAATGCAGGTGGTTTTTTCAACTACCTGCATTTTTTTGATTTACTCTGTTTGAAGCTTTGACATAAATGCTCTGCTATCTGTTCATATCCAAGCTCCACTCCTCGAGATCGGTATGCAGCAGCTTGTGTGCACGCTCGGAAAGCGGGTTGCCCAAAAATTCCTCGTATGTGAGCTCCACCGCTTTATTTTCGTGCGAAAATCTTATATCATTGTTTTTATCTAATCCGTAAAGCTTCTTTGCACGATCCGCCGCAAGCTCCTGTCCGTCTCTGAACGGCTGTCCGCCGCCGCCTACGCAGCCGCCCGGACAGGCCATTATCTCGACAAAATCGTATTCCGCCTTGCCGCTTCTTACTGCATCTATCAATTCTCTTGCATTTCCCAGTCCGCTTGCAATCGCAACTCTCAGCGGAGTTCCCGCCAAATCGAATTTAGCTTCCTTCCAGCCCTTCATTCCTCTCACGTCCTTGAAAGCATCGGCTTCAGGATTTTTGCCCGTTACAAGATAATATGCACTTCTGAGTGCGGCCTCCATAACACCGCCCGTTGTTCCGAATATCGTAGCCGCTCCCGAGCCTTCACCGAATATCTCGTCAAACGGCATTTCTGTCAGATCCTGAGGCTTTATGCTGTCACTTCGTATGAAACGGTCAAGCTCTCTTGTGGTCAAAACCAAATCGACATCTCTGCCGTGCTCACTGTCATTTACCTGCGGAACAGACATTTCATATTTTTTTGCTGTGCATGGCATAATTGAAACGGAAAAAATTTTATCCGGATTGATACCGAGCTTGTATGCGATAAAGGTCTTTGCCATTGCTCCGAACATCTGCTGAGGCGACTTTGCCGTAGACAAATCCTCAACCAAATCCGGATATTGAGTCTTTGCAAAGCGAACCCAGCCCGGACAGCAGGAAGTGAACATAGGCCATCTGTGCCTGTTTCTGTTTGCAAGTCTCTCAAGGAACTCGCTGCCCTCCTCCATAATGGTCAAATCCGCCGAGTAATTTGTATCGAATACGTAGTCAATTCCTATTTTTTTCAATGCGCAAACCAGCTTCCCGAGTGTTGCGTCCTTGTCCTTGAGACCGATCTGCTCACCCCACGCCGTTCTTACCGCAGGTGCTATTTGTACCATCGTAATGATCTCAGGATCTGCCAATGCATCGTTGAGCTCGAGTCGGTCATCACGTTCTCTGAGCGCACCTACCGGACAGTGCGTTATACACTGACCGCAAAGGGCGCAGTCAACCGTATTCAGGTCTCCCGTATCCTTGACACCGATAGTCGTCCTGTATCCCGAGCCCGTAAGATTCCAAACGCCCAGACCCTGTATTTTTTCGCATACCTGAATGCAGCGCATACACTTTACACATTTGGAAGCATCTCGTATCAGCGGATAATTCTTGTTCCAACGGTCAATTTCCGCAGTATTTTCGTAGTCACTTATTATTATACCAAGGTCATTGGCTATAGTCTGGAGTGTGCAGTTTCCGCTTTCGATACAGCTTGCGCAGTTCGTGTTGTGATCCGATAACAAAAGCTCGACATTTATTCTTCTTGTTCTGCGTACACGCGGACTGTTGGTCATTATCTCCATGCCCTCCTCACAGACCGTGTTGCAAGCAGTAACAAGCTTTTCCATTCCCTTGATTTCAACCAGGCAAATTCGGCAAGCTCCGATTTCATTCAAATCCTTCAGGTAGCAGAGATGAGGAATATGTATGCCGACCTTTTCTGCAGCCTTCATTATGGTCGTTCCTTCTTCGACAGCTATCCTTTGTCCGTTTATAACAAGTTTTACCATTTTGTATCTCTACCTCCTCTGAATGATCCGAAGCCGTGATAATCGCATCTCAAACATCTGGAAGCCTCCTGCATAGCTTCTTCAAAGCTCATTCCCTGCTCGACCTCATCAAAGTCGTTTCCTCTCTGGTTTGCAAATCGCTCCTTGAGCTCGGTTCTGCCGCAAGGCATATTGTCATCCGGCGAAGGCAGCGGAATATCCACATTAACCGTTATTTCGTGATTGAAGCCGAGGTAGGAATCAATATTTGCCGCAGCTACCTTGCCGGCTGCTATTGCGTTTATAACCGTGGATGGTCCGGTTACGCAGTCTCCTCCCGCATATGTTCCCTTTACATTGGCAACTACGCTGTTCTTCTTTGCTTGGATGTTTCCTCTGAATACAGGTATGCCGTAATCCTCGAAGAAGCCTATGTCTGTCGCCTGTCCTATTGCGGAAATGATGATATCGCAAGGGATTTTTTCCTCGTCCTCTGAGGAATCAACCGGCTTCGGTCTTCCCGAATTGTCAGACTTGCTTGCAATCTGAGGCTTTACCCACAGCGCCTCAACCTCGCCGTGCTTGTTGGTTGCAATTCTGGACGGAGCCTTGAGCTGCAAGAGATTGCAGCCTTCGGCTATTGCACCGCCTATCTCGTCCGGCAATGCCGTCATATCGTCACGTCTGCGTCTGTATACTATGCTCACGTCTGCTGCGCCGAGACGTTTTGCGGTTCTTGCAACGTCCATAGCGACATTTCCGCCTCCTATTACCACAACAACCTTGTTTTGGAAGTTTGGCATTGCATCGTCTCCTATGCCTCTGAGCATCTCAACCGCAGGAACAACTCCCTTTGCATACTCTCCCGGGATTCCGATATTCTTTGCATTATGTGAGCCTATGGAAATATATACTGCATCGTAATTTTTTCTTATCTCTCTGATAGCTTCCGGTGTCGAGACATCATAATTTGTCTTTACCTCAATTCCGCTTGACAAAATTGCATCAATGTCCCATTGCAAACGCTCTCTCGGAAGTCGATAGCTCGGTATTCCGTACCTAAGCATACCGCCCAGCTGCGCTCTCTTTTCGTATACCGTAACCTTATGTCCCATAATCGCAAGGAAATATGCTGCGCTGAGTCCTGACGGACCTCCTCCGATAACGGCAATCTTTTTGTTTGTACTGTCCATTCTGTCCGGCACCGGCACATCTCCGCAGTTATCCACCGCATAACGCTTCAGACCGCGTATATTAACCGGTGCATCTATAAGCATTCTTCGACATCTCTGCTCACAAGGATGCTCGCATATAAGGGCGCACACCGTCGGGAAAGGATTGTCCTTTCTGATGAGTCGAACCGCATCGGCATATCTTTCGTTCTTTAAGAGGGCAACATAGCCCGGCACATCGACTCCCGCAGGACACATAGCCACACAAGGCACCGGCTGTGCTTGATTTCTTATTCTGTCCGTGCAGGTGTGATTTTGTATATGCGATTCAAAATCCTCACGATAGCCCTTGAGCCCTCTGAGAACCATATTTGCAGCTTCCGTTCCGATGGCGCAGTCCGCAGAAACGCTGATTGCCTCTGCCGTTCTTTCAAGCAGCTTCAACTGTTCCATCTCCGTTTCACTGTCGATGCTCACAATTCCGTCAATGATATGCTGAAGCTGCCCCAAGCCTACTCTGCACGGTACGCATTTGCCGCAGCTCTGAGAGTGACACAGCCTCAAGAAGGAGGCTGTCAGGTCTACCGGACATTGTCCCGGCGGACTCGCTATTATTCTTCTTTCAAGATCCTTGTAAAGTCCCTCTACCGTCTTTTGAGCAGTATCTCGTGATTTAATGTAAAGTCTGTTCACTTGTTTCCTCCTCTGCCTCTGTCCGCATTAGCTCCTTTGCTTCGCCTGTATCTGCAAGGAGCCTCCTGTTCTTATTCAATAATGACTTGAAATCTATTTCCATAACAAAAATACTTGCCACCATAAGCAATGCGCCGATATAAGATTTTACCGACAGATATTCGTGTGCCACTACCGCTGCGACAATTCCGGCAAACACCGGCTCAAGAGCAAAAATAACGCCCGTATGTGAGGCCGTGGTGTACTGCTGAGCTATAGGCTGCACAATAAATGCCACACCCGTACAGAACACGGAAAGGAAGATTACCGAGCCCCAGGTTACTCCGTTGGTCGGAAAATGCGGAGTCTCCACCACACAGGCAAGGACAAGGTTGCACAAACCGGTCACACCCAACTGGAAAACGCCGAGCTGATACGCATCAACATCCTTGTGGGCTACCGCTTTCTCCGTCAGCAGTAAATCTATCGCATATGCCAAGCCACACATTATGCAAAGCAGGTCGCCCTTCAAATTATCCATATTTATCGAAAAGTCATCCTTGAGAGTAAGCAAAGCAATGCCGACAAGACACATCACAACAACCAGCGTAATCTTTCCGTCCGGTCTTTGTTTCAAGAAAAGCCAGGCGATGAGCGGCGTAAAAATAACCGTCAGCGCACACAGGAATCCTGAATTTGAAAGCGTGGTATACTTTACGCCGAAGGTCGCACCTATGTATACAAATACAAGTGCGATACCGACAAGCACACTGTATTTTAAGGTTGTCTTGTTCACGCTCTTGATTTTCTTCCACGAGAAAATAACGGCTATAAGGAATGCGCCCAAAAACCTGTGTGCATTGAGCGTGAACGGATCCATATCCTCCAGGCTCAAATCCATAAGGTAATACGATACTCCCCAGCACAGGGTTACCAGAATAAGCATAAAATCAGCTCGCATCTGTTTGTTGTGATTTAATTTGTCCAATTTTATATCCTCCCTACCAAAAGCTCCAACGCAAGCGTGGGCTCCAAAAGCCCGTTTTTTATATTTCTGTCTGTCTCATATAGCTGACACAGAATTTCCTTCAATTTTTGTTTTGTAAATTTGTCTGCAAGCTGCATAGCCTTCTTGACTCTGAACTCGTGGGCCTTCATCGTGCTTACGATTTCCGTAAGTGACAGCGAATCCTCCTTGAACTCGCATACATCCAAAAGCAGCTCAAACTGATTTATCAGCATTGCCGTGATTGCAAATACATCGCTGCCCGAGCTGAGAATGTTGTGCATCAGCTCATAAGCTGTCTCCTTTTTTCGTCTCGCCGCCGCATCCAAAAAATTGAATATAAAGGTGTCCGCATCTCCGTTCATCGTTGCCGCGATATCCTCTCTGCTTACCGTGTCTGAGTCACAATATGCGATGATTTTCTTTATATCGTTTTCCAGATTATATATTCGATACTCCGTCTCCTTGTTGAAATAGCCCGTCTCATCTATGAGATATCTTAGCATATCTCTGCCTATGCTCATACCCACACTTCGGAAGCGCTTCTCCGCAAATGCCGAAAGCTGTGCATAATCGAGCCTGTCAAAATTGTATACCGCAGCGCATTTTTTCAGTGCCTTGACCACATCGGACTTTTCATCAGGCTCATCACAGGTAAAAATCAGAAGATTCCCCCTGTTCGGATCTGCGATATATGAAATAAGCTTTTCCTTGTCCTCCGCCGTGAAGTCCTTTGGATTCGACATCCTTGTAAGCAAATGGTTTTTTATGCAGACAAGCTTTTTTTCGGAGGAAAGAGGAAAGCTGTCGCAGGCGCATATTATCTCGTCGACTGAGGTAGTTTCATCATCAAGCTTTACGAAGTCAAAGCTGCGCATGGCAGGCTGCACATATTTGTCCAGAGCCTGCTTTACCGCCCACTCCACCAAGTACTGCTCCTCGCCGTACATAAACAGAACATCCGCAAGTCCGTCGCTTCTCAGGTCTGACCCGAATTTTCTGTATGTATGCTCCTTCTGCTCGTTCCTTCCCATTCTCCCTGCCATAAATTCTTCCTGTCTTTAGCGTCGTTAAATAATTCTCCAATATATATTATACATTGTTTCACTGCGAGTTGCAATTCTTTTAGGATGTATACATTTTGATGCCCTGTGGATGCGGGGCTCTGCTCCGCATACGCTGAAGGAATTAGGCGCCGCGCCCTTTGCTCGCAGTGTGTATTTTTATTTTTTCCTTCGAGATGCGAAGTCCTATTGCACCGCAGAGATCGTTTCTGTAGAGCTTGCAGCCTTGTCTTTCCAGTCTTTCCACTGTCTCCGGGCTTGGATGACCGTAAGTGTTTTTTCCGACCTGAATCACCGCAGCCTTGGGTGCAACCGCTGCCAGAAATTCCTCGCACGAGCTGTACCTGCTGCCGTGGTGGCTCACCTTCAGCACGTCCGCCCTCAGTACATCGCTGCCTGCATAATACGAAAGCATTTCCTTTTCACCCTCGGAATCCAGGTCTCCCGTTACCAATATATCACTGTCCTGGTAATGAATCATAAAAACAGAGCAATTTTTGTTTTCGTCCTGTGTGTTTTCCTCAGAAAGCTCAAGCGGCCACAGCGTTTCTATCCATACGTTGTCAGATATGCGAATACTGCTTCCCGCGCACAGCTCCGTGAGTATTTTTCCTGTTTTCATACACTCCTCAAGCTCCGTCAGCCCCTTGTAATGATCCGTATGCTTGTGTGTCGCCAAGGCAGCATCAAGGCTTGCGACACCGTTTTTTAGCAGATACGGCTTCAAGGTATTCTTCCCCAAATTATACTCTACCCTTCCGCCCCCGTCTATCAGCAGGTTTTTCCCGTCGGCTCGTATATGTATACAGTCTCCCTGTCCCACATCCACAAATACAACATCGTCATGTGTGAGCGGTGAGTATGCCGCCGCCTCCGCAATTACAGACAAAATAAGTATTGCTGCCGTCATACGCAGAATGTTCCTGATATTCTTTCTGAGCCGCCATATCAAAAAGCTTTCCGAGGCAGCAAAAAAGCTCATACAAAGAATAAATACGGTCACTCCGAACGGCAGTGATACCACATCAACAGACGAAAAACCTCCGAGTGCAGAAATATGATTGAGCTTTGTCAGCAGCATTGCAAAGCCCTCCGTAAGAGCATAGAGGAGCGGAGCATCCGCAGCTACACACGAAAGCATAAAGGCAAGCATTGCAATCGGCACAAAATAGCCTGTCAAATATATAATAGGTATGTTTACAAACAGCGAAACCAGGGAGATATAATTGAAGCTCTGTATCTGATAAAAAAGCAAGCCGAGATTGACCGCCAGCGCAGTCGCCATGCCGTCCGAGATCCTCCGCGGAACAAGCGGCGTAAAGAAGCTTATTGAGCTTATTGCCAAAAAAGACATCTGAAAACCTGTGCCCAAAATCACATACGGATTATCTGTAATCAGTATAAGCGCCGCTATGCTCATACCCGTAAGTCTGTCGTATCTTCTGTCCAAAACTCTGCCTACGGTGCTTATAGAAATCATCAAAATAGCTCTTGTCGCCGACGGACTCCACATCGAAAGCGATCCATAGGTGAACAGTAACGCAGCCAGGAGTAGCAGTGCTCCGGGAGTTCTTCTCCTGCCCACAAGTCGCTTATATATCCCGTAGAGTATTCCCACATGAAGTCCGCTTACCGCCAATATGTGTGCTGTTCCGTTGTCCTTAAATTCCTCGTATATTTCCTCCTCCATTTGTGAGCTGTCTCCAAAAAGAACTCCCGCTATTATGCCTCTGTTCTCAGCACCAATCTTCTCCAGAAACTCGCATCTGCAGCGGTAAAGGAAGCGCTCATAGCGTTCAAGAAGCGAAAGCTCTGTCTCCGTCAGCTTGTACTTCTTAACAGCTGCAAGCTTTCCTATTCCGCAGCTTTTTAGATATGTATAATAGTCAAAGCAGTGCGGATTTCTTGCACCGTCCGCATCCTTAAGCTCTGCCGTAAATACAATATCCGAATACAGTAGCTCCCACGGCTGCCCGAGCTGCTCATATACACTTACCATTACTTCCTCACTGTAATGTACCCGCTCTCCGTTACATTCCGACAAGCGGAGTCTGAGGCTGTAGCCATTCTCCTTTTCTTGAAGCCTGATGACCTTTCCCGTATATTCGGCACTGTCTGCCATATCGGAGCCAAGCTCGTGCATACGAAGCGGAACTCCTGCTCTGTACAAAAGCATAAGCAATATAATTACAAGCAGGGTTGCTGCAAAAATTTTTCTTCTCATTTTTCCTCCGTTGAAGTATCCAGATACAAGTGATATCCTTCTTCATTCGGAAGCGTAATGCCTACCCACCGGCTATATCCCATTATATTACATTTTACTTAATTTTACAAGCGAAAATGTTTGTATTTTTTTCCTTCATATGCTATACTGATTTTGTATGTGTACATAAACAAAGGATATGAGCATTATAATCTTTTAACAAAGCACAGAAAGCGGGTGATCGGATTGAGTGAAAATACTCACAAATCCAGACGCGACAGACGACTGGAACAGGAACAGCAGGAGACTGCTACGGCAGCTGCAAAGCCAAAATACCAATTAAACAAAAGACAGTTTGTAAAATTTCTCATTTGTATTTGCTTGGCTATTGCCTTAATCATAACGGCATATGCGACTATCGTTATAGTCCGTGCTCCGAAAATCGAGACCAACAATATCTATAGCTTACTATCGCAAAGCTCCATCCTCTACGATGATGAGGGGCAGATTATAGACAATGTCTTTGCGGACGAAAATCGTACAATAGTATCCATAGATAAGATTCCGGATCACGTACAAAAGGCATTCATAGCACTCGAGGACAAGACCTTTGAAACGCACCACGGCTTCAACATTATACGTATCTTCGGTGCCATCAAGGATGCAGTCTTCAACGGAGGTCATGTAAGCGGCACAAGTACGATAACTCAGCAGCTTGCCAGAAACCTCTACCTTACCGATGAAAAATCAGAAAGAACCCTCAGCCGTAAGATTACAGAGGCGTACTATGCGGTGATTTTGGAGAAAAAGCTCAACAAGGACGAGATACTTGAGGCATACCTGAACACCGTATATTTCGGCAGCGGCTACGGTGTGCAGACGGCGGCGCAGGCATATTTTTCAAAGGATATTGAGGATGTAAGCGTTGCAGAGGCCGCAGCACTGGCTGCAATGCCTCAGCTACCTTCAACCTACAGACTTGTTCTTCAGGTTTCCTCAGATGAAATCACAGAGGATACGACCAACCTGATAAAGAAAAGCGGCGATTATGCCTATGTCTGGAACGATGCGGCTGCCGGCAGAATCAAGACCTGCCTCTCGCTGATGCACGAACAGGGCTATATCAGTGATGCCGAGTACGAGGAGGCTGCAGCAACCGAGATCAAGGATATGGTGAACCCAAATCTTGACGAGCTCAACGAGGTCTCAAACTACTTTGCGGACTATGTCATAACTCAGGTCATAAACGATTTACAGACAGAATACGGCTACGACTATGCAAAGGCTTCAAACCTCGTATACAACGGCGGCATCCAAATATATACGACTATGGACTCGCAAGCTCAGCAGGTGATTGAAAAGGAATACAAAAACGACTCCAACTTCCCTGAACCTATGGGCTACCGCACCGACAAAAATAACAATATTTTGAATGCCGATGGCGACACAGTAATGCTCTATGCATATTCAAACTATATAGAGAATGACGGTACATTCAAGCTAAAATCAAGCGAGTACCAATGGAATGATGACGGCTCGCTCACCGTTTTCGCAGGTAAACGTTTGGCAATATACAATACTACGGTACAGGGTCAGACCGACTACAGTGTTGAATTTAAAAATATGTATACTGTGGATAACGGCAAATTCTACTCGATACCGGGCGGCTATCTCAATATTCCGCAAAGCTACAAGTCACGAGATTCACAGGACAACCTCGTTATCAGTGCGGACTTCTTCAAGGACTACCCTAAGTTCTTTACACAGGAGGGAAACAAGCTTTCGACCAACGACTTCAGCCTGAAGCAAAAGGTTATTCAGCCACAGTCGGCCATGACTATAATAGACAACAAGACCGGCGCAATAAAGGCAATGATAGGCGGACGAAAAATTTCCGGACGAATGCTGTATAACAGAGCAACAGCTCCGAGACAGCCCGGCTCTTCCATCAAGCCTATTGCAGTTTATTCCGCTGCTCTCCAAAAAAGCTTGGAGCTTGCCGCTGAGGGAGAAACCTTCCCTCTCGTGGAAACCGGCTTTGACAAGCAAGGCACCAAGCTGTGGGGTGACTATATTACGGCAGGATCCGTTGTAATTGACGAGCCTACCAAAATAGAGGGCAAGATATGGCCTAAGAACTCCTACAATTCCTACAAGGGCTCGTTTACCTTCAGAACTGCGCTCCAGCAATCCGTAAACGTATGTGCCGTTAAAATTCTTGCGCAGGTAGGTGTTGATTATTCCTACAAGCTTGCAGAAAAATTCGGTTTGACTACCCTTGTGAAGGATGGAGATGTCAATGATATGAACCTCGCCGGACTTGCGCTCGGAGGTCTGTCAAACGGCGCCTCCACCCTGGAGATGGCAAGTGCCTACACGACCTTTGTCAATGACGGTATTCACAAAAGCTATAGCTGCTATACCAAGGTAACCACAAAGACAGGCGATATACTCTTGGAACCTAAGCTTACGGAAACCGAGGTAATAGATTCCGGAGTTGCTTGGATAATGCGTGATGTGCTGCAAACCGTCGTTTCTGAGGGTATCGGTTCGTATGCAAGAGTCTCCGGCGAAAAGGTCGGCGGCAAAACAGGTACTACGACAGACAGCTACGATATTTGGTTTGACGGCTTTACCGCAAATTACTCAGCGGCGCTCTGGATTGGTAACGATGTAAATATCAAGCTTTCTTCGATGTCTCCTAAGGCTGCTGCCTTGTGGGGAAAAATCATAGCTCAAATTGACAATGCAAAGGGCGGAAGCTATTCCAAACGTCCTTCCAATGTTGTAAGTGCACTAATCGACACAAAGACCGGTCAACTGGCTACCGAGGAATCCTCAAAAACGCGCAAGGAGTACTTTACCGACGGAACTCAGCCTGTAAGAGCATCCGTGCCTGATATAAGTGTAAGCATCTGCTCGGAAAGCGGATATTTGGCAACACCGTATTGTCCGAATATATATAGCAAATCGGGCTATAGCGGCGAAAGCTATATCGACGAGGACGGCAATGAGCTTCCTAGCTATTACTGCAATGTGCATAATAACGATGCAACGGTATACCCGATTGAACCGGGGCTTGAGCTACTTCCGTTCACACCGTCGATAACAGAGCCTGATGACGAGCTTATAGACGATCCCGACGATCCTAATTACAATCCATCGCAACAGCCGGAGCCACCGTCAGACAACGGAGTCTCAGACAGCGAATAAACAGTCGAATTACGCAATATATAAGGGGCTTGCATACACGCAAGCCCCTTGCTTTATTCTTATTCAATAATCTTTTTCAATAATCTTTTTTTCTACTCCTTGTACCAACGTTTTTTCATAAAGAAGTACAGTATTGGCACCGCATACATATAAACGGCATACGGAAGGCACTCTGCTCCCATTCCGAAGAAGGAAAGCGGTACGGAACAGCCGATACACCACGGTATAAGGCAGGCAATTAGAATCACAGAGTTTTCTATATCTATTGCCATTTCCTCCATTCCTCCACCACCGTCAAGATAGGGCTTTTTCAGTACATCCGCACAGATGAGCGTCGCTATCGTCTGATTGCAGAATATCATTGCGGATATGAGACTGATACCGAACATAACTGTATATCGCCCGAAGCTGTCACACATATGTCCGAGCTTTTCCTGCATTCCCTCAAGCATCCCCGTTTCGCTGAATATCCCGGAATAGCAGCTTGAAATAATCAGTATTCCTACAATCTCAAGCATAGATACCAGTCCGCCTCCGTTCATTATTTCACCTATGCCTCCGGATTCCGCTGTATATCCAAGTATGCATATTTTCAACACCTCTGTCAGGCTCAGCTTCTGCACAATAGTCGCAACAAATATTCCGCTTATGATACTGATGCTCATTGACATTATGACTCCGACCTTTAGGAGCGGCAATATGAGCATAAAAGCCGCCGGTACAAACGCCCACAGAGACAGCTCAAACTCGTTCTCAAATGATCTGAGAAGCTCCTCGGACACGTGGCTTATTGGATTGGCAAAGGATAAGAGCGAATATATGAGCAAGCTCAGTACAAACGGCAGCAGCGCAGTTTTCATCATCTGCTTTACATTATCATAAATTCTTGTGCCGGTGACACTTGCTACCATATTTGCACTTGAAGAAACCGGGGAGCCTCGATCTCCGAAATATATTCCGCTCATCAAAACTCCTGCCGTAATAACGGGATTGACACCTCCGCTTCTTGCAAGAGTCATAAATATAACTCCGACCGTCCCTGCCACACCAAAGGAGGTTCCCAAGGCATAGCTCAAAAGGCTTGAAAGCAGAAAGGCAATTATAAGAAAAAGTGACGGCGTGATAATGCGCATACCGTAATATACGAACACCGTGATGGTTCCCGCTGCCCTCCATATCGCAGTCACAAATCCGATTACACACATAACCTTTATTACAATAAACGAGCTTTTGCTGCCTTCGATTCCCATCCTTGTCATAGCACTCAGTGAAAATCCGCGATGCTTACCTACGACCATAAAAGCCGCCAGTCCGACCAAAAGAGCTATTATCATTGAAAAATCAAGGATAATAGCTGAAAGCATCACAATTATAAAGATTATAAACGCAATAAGCAGATCCATTTTTATCACCA
This sequence comes from uncultured Oscillospiraceae bacterium, assembly GCA_964596085.1. Taxonomy (GTDB): domain Bacteria; phylum Bacillota; class Clostridia; order Peptostreptococcales; family Anaerovoracaceae; genus CAG-238. The sequence continues at coordinate 18,130 of CAZQSP010000002.1, read as the reverse complement.
CATTACATAAATATTTTGCAGAGGCAAGGACAGCTATACAGCCTTGAATGCCTTAACCGCATATTCCGGGCTCTCTGCCTTGAATACAGCCGAACCTGCTACGGCAATTTCCACGCCTGCATCCTTGAGCAGCTTGGCATTGTCGAGCGTGACACCGCCGTCAATTTCTATGGCAAAGCTATATCCGCCCTCTTTTTTTATCTCAGCCAGCTCCTTGACCTTTGATAATGCCGACGGTATAAATTTCTGTCCCCCAAAGCCCGGGTTTACCGACATTATCAGCACCAAATCCACATCCTCCAGTATGCAGGAAAGTGTTTCTACGGGTGTTGCCGGGTTTATTGAAACTCCCGCCTTGATACCCCTTGATTTTATGTTCTGAATCGTGCGGTGAAGATGTCTGCACGCCTCCTGATGCACGGTAATATACTCGGTTTGCGGGGTCACAAAATCCGCAATGTAGCTGTCGGGATTTTCTATCATCAAATGCACGTCATACGGCAACGAGGTCTTGGCGTTCAGACATTTCATTACAGGTGCACCAAAGCTTATATTGGGTACAAAATGTCCGTCCATTACGTCGATGTGTATATAATCTGCACCCGCTGCTTCAAGCTTCTTTATGTCGTTGAGCAAATCAGCAAAATCCGCCGATAAAATTGATGGTGAAAGCTTCATTTTACTCCCTTCCCTTTCTAATACCTTTTGCGCTTTTTTATTTCATCCAAGTTGAACAGATAGGATTCATATCTCTGCCTGTGAAGCTCGCCCCCGTCAAGAGCGATACGTACACGGCATCCGGGCTCCCTCAGATGTCTGCAATTATCATATCTGCACATACCCGTAAATTTTTCGATTTCCGGATAATACATACGCAGCGTGTCCTCCTCCGCCTCCAAAATATCAAAGGAAGTAAAGCCCGGTGTGTCAAAAATCCTTCCTCCGCTGTCCGTATTGAATATTTCAACGTGTCTGGTCGTGTGCCTTCCTCGCTGTGTCTTGTCGCTTATTTCTCCGGTCTGCATATTTGCGTGTGGAATAAGACAATTAAGCAGTGTGGATTTTCCGACCCCCGACGGTCCGGCAAGTGCCAGCTTCTTGCCTGACGTGTATGCCTTGAGCTCTCCCAAACCCTGCCCCGTTTTGCCGCTCACGCTCAGAACAGGATATACCTTTTCGTACACTGCTCTTATCTCCGCAAGCTCAGCTTCATCAGCAAGGTCACACTTGTTTATGCATATCAAAGCCTCAACGCCGTGCATTTCCGCCATTATCAGGAACTTGTCGATGAGTGCATAATTCGGTTTTGGTTTTTTCGGTGCAAACACCACCGCAAAAACATCTACATTAGCAATAGGCGGACGTATAAAGCTGTTTTTTCGCGGCAAAATTGCGTTTATAACTCCTTTTTTTTCTTCCTTGTCAATTATATCGAGCTCGACCTCATCACCAACCATCAGAGTCTTGCCATCCTTTTTGAAGATGCCTCTGCCCTTTGCCTCAATCAGTCCCAAGTCCGTTTCAACATAATAAAATCCGCCTATTCCTTTGATTATTAAACCCTTCATAATCTCCCTGTGTTTATTCTGCCTCCTACTCGGATGCTTTTCGGCTACTCTGCACCGTCCGGCTCAATATAACTGTCAAAATCCTCGCCGCCGCTTCCCTCGGGCTGTTCGCCCTTGCTTACCTTATAGCTTACCGGAGCCCCCTCCTCAAGCTCTGTTCCCTCAGGATATTGCTGCCAGAAAATAAGATTTTGCGCTGTAGCCGTCGTTTCCTCATATGTTGCCTCACCCAGCTTCAGACCGGAAGCCTCTATCAGACTGTTTGCCTCATCAGGTGTCTTTCCAATCAGGTTAGGCATTTTTACTTTTTCCTTTCCCTTGCCGTCACTGACCGTAACATCTATCTTGGTTCCGCTCTCGGCGCTTGTGCCTGACGGTATCGACTGCTCAATAATCACATTCTCCGGAAGCGTATTTGTTTCAGTCTTGACTATGCCCAGCTCAAAGCCGAAGCCCTTGAGATATTCATTCGCCTCTTTATAGTCCATACCCTCTATTTTCGGGACTATCCCGTCCTTTTTGCCCTTGCTTACGTATACGGTCACAAGCTTGCCCTCGGAAACACGTGAGCCCTCCGTAGGAATTTGCGAGGTAATTTTGCCCTTTTCCTGATCCGGACTGAACACATCCTCGCCCCTTTCAAGAGTCAGACCGACTTCCTCTGCCAAAAGCTGTGCCTGCTCATAGCTTTTACCTACAAAGCTAGGAACATCAATTTCCTTTGCAGCCTCTCCAAACCATCCGCTCAAATTGCCGATAACTATTATTCCTGTCACCGCAAGCACCGCAACGGCAGCTGCAATGAAGGCTGTCGTGAGCTTTTTCGTTCTCTCTGCCTTCGCCGCCTCGACACTTTTTTCGTTCTTTCTTTCGGTTCTTCTGTCATAGCGTTGTTCGCCGTATCCGCCGTTCGTTCCCTGCTCACGGTCATCATCCTGAGCTCCGAGCCTTGCAGAGTCATAGACATCGTTATGAATCGCAAATGCTTTGTCGCCCATAACCTTTGTGATAAATTCGATGTTATCCAAATCCTCTATCATCTCGTCTGCCGTTCTGTATCTGTTTGTTTGATATTTGTCCGTAGCCTTCATAATTATTTTCTCGAGCTGCGGAGGCAGTCCCGGAACCTCTGATGTTACAGTCGGCATCGGATCGTTTATGTGCATAAGTGCTATTGAAATAGGATTTTCACCGTCAAACGGCACCCTACCTGTCAGCATTTCGTAAAGCACAATTCCGAGCGAATATATGTCGGAGCGTTCATCCACATACGCACCTCTTGCCTGCTCCGGTGAGAAATAGTGCACCGAACCCATAACCTTGTTGTTTCCGCCGATTATAGTTGAGGCACTTACAGCTTTGGCTATACCAAAGTCTGCAAGCTTTGCTACGCCCGAGCTTGTTATCAGAATATTATGCGGCTTGATATCCCTATGTATTATCTGATTTTTGTGCGCCAGACTCAGTGCGGATGCCACCTGTCTTGTAATACTTATCGCTTCTTTATAGTCAAGTCTTCCCTTTTCTTCTATTAACTTACTGAGCGTTTTGCCGTCCACAAGCTCCATAACTATAAAATGTATATTGCCCTCCTGACCGACATCATAAACACTTACTATATTCGGATGGGAAAGTCCCGCAGCTGCCTGTGACTCTCTTCTGAAATTTTCAATAAACTGTTCATCCTTGGTAAATTCGGGACGTAAAATTTTGATGGCAACATAGCGATTCAAAAGTCTGCACTTTGCTTTATAGACAATCGCCATTCCACCCTCTCCGATTTTTTCAATCAATTCATACCTTCCGGCCAATAATCTACTGCTCATGGACATCCTCCTCCGTAACCTTCAAACAAATAACCGTTATGTTGTCTGCGCCGCCGTTTCGGTTTGCACGGTTTATCAGCTCTGCACAAGCCTCCGGCATTGATTCCTCTCCATTGAGGACCTCTATCATTTCCTCCGGCTCGACCTCATCATAAAGTCCATCCGTGCATATCACAAAGATATCGTCCTTTTCTATTTCCACCTGGAAAAAATCGGGCTCGACGGTTGCCTCTGCACCGAGTGCCTTGGTTATCACGTTCTTTCTTTCGTGAACCTCTGCCTGCTCTCTGGACAGTATTCCTGCCTTGACCAGGGTATTTACGTATGTATGATCCTCCGTAAGCTGCACCAAGCTTCCTCCGCGATACAAATATGCTCTGCTGTCGCCGACATTGACTATATATGCCTTACCTTCTGCTGCAAAAACGATTACCGCTGTGGTTGCCATTCCGCTGTTTTCTTCATATATGTGCGAAAGGCTGAATATCCTTTCGTTGGCGGCATCCAGGCAGGCTTGAAAATAGTTCACAATCGCATACTTGTTGTCCGCATCGGAAATCGGATGCTCGGAAACAAATCTGGCAATTTCTTCTACGGCAGTTCTGCTTGCAATTTCACCGGCATTACTGCCACCCACGCCGTCAGCCACCGCATAAAGCTTATCCGGAAGCATAACGAAGTAGGCATCTTCATTGTTACTTCTTTTCAGTCCCTTGTCGGACTTGAAACCGACCTGCATATTGTCCTCCTTCCAAGGGCTACCCCCTTATCATCCTGCAAATAAAAAATCCGTCTGTCCCCTCCGTAGGCAGAAGCTGAAGCTTCTGCTCCACTCTGAAATCCCTGTGTGCCTCTATGAAGCCTTCTATCTGTTCCTCATTTTCCCTGCGGTTGATCGTGCAGGTGCTGTACACCAGCACACCGCCTTGCTTGACATATTCCGAGGCCGCATTCAAAATCATTGCTTGTCTTTGTATCAGCTCGTTCAAATCCGTGCTGTCCTTATATTTTATTTCGGGCTTTCTTCCGATAACCCCAAGACCCGAGCACGGTACGTCCGCAAGCACTCTGTCCGCGCTGCTTTTTAGCTCAGGGCTGCTTTCCGTACTGTCATGCTGCATTGTGTCTATAATGCTTATTCCGCACCTGTTAGCCTGTTTTTCTATCAGACTCAGCTTGTGCTCATACAGATCCATCGCTGTTATTTTTCCGCAGTTATTCATCCTCTCGGCAGTCGCCATAGTCTTGCCGCCCGGTGCCGCACATACATCTATCACGCAGTCTCCCGGCTGTGCATCCAAAATGTCCGATACCATTATCGAGGCTACGTCCTGCACCGAGAACAAGCCCTGCTCGTAGGCATCGCTCGCAAGGAGTCGGCTTCCGGAAACCAGCAAGGCTCTCGGAGTCCTTTCGGAGGGCTCTGCCGAGAATCCCTCAGCCTTGAGAAGCTCCATCAGCTCCTCTGCGCTCGTTTTCATCGTGTTGACCCTTATGCTCATCTGCGGCGCACGATTGGCAGCGGCAAGAAGCTGCTCTGCCTTTTCTGCCCCATATGTATCCGTCCACAGTTTAACTATCCAAGCTGCCGCCGAATAGCGTATGCTCAGATATGCCGTCAAATCCGTATCCTTGTCAGGTAATGCGATTTCATCGGCTTTTTTCATATATCCTCTGAGAACGCCGTTGATGAAGCCCTCTCGTCCTCTTGCCAGCCGCTTTGCCATATTCACAGTCTCGTTGACCGCCGCATACGCAGGCACCGACTGCATAAAGCAGAGCTGATACAGACCCATACGCAGCAGGGTCAAATCCTGCTTTTTGAGCCTTCCGATGCCTCTGGGTATGAGTGCGGCAAGATAGTAGTCAAACAGCAGCTTGTTTTCGAGCACACCGTAAACCAGCTCTCTGACGAACGCTTCATTTTCCGGCTTATTTTTCTTTATATATTCGTTAAGTGCAAAGTTTGAATACGCAGCATTTTTTTCTGTTTCAAGCAATACCTCGTAGGCTGTTTTTCTGTTAATATCCATCAATCTCTGTTCCTGAGTGCAAGCATTCTGAGCAGGTTTCCGATTGCAACCGCCAGTGCAGCCACATAGGTAAGTGCCGCAGCTCTCAGAACCTTTTTTGCGCCTCTCCTGTCATCATCGCTTACAATTCCCAGCTCTTCCATCTGTTCAAGAGCGCGGCTGCTCGCATTAAATTCCACTGGCAAGGTTATTGTATGGAAAAATATTACTGCCAGCATCATAAGTACACCGATGTTAAAAATCATATCTCCCATATAGCTTCCGTATGCCAAAAGTCCGATTCCTATCATCACCAATATCCAACTGAAGTTTGAAGCAAAGCTTGCTACAGGTACTATTGTATTTCTTATCTTGAGCGGTGCATAGCCGTTTGCGTGTTGAATGGCATGACCTGCCTCGTGACAGGCAACGCCGACTGCCGCAACGGAACAGACATTGCAAACCGACTCCGAAAGCCGAAGCACTCTGCTCCTTGGATCATAGTGGTCGGTCAGATTTCCGAGTATCATTTCGATGCTGACATCCTCAAGACCGTTGGCATCGAGTACTCTTCTGGCTGCCTCTGCGCCTGTAATATTGCGGTAATTTCTGATTTTTGAATATTTCTTGAAGCTTGACTGCACCTTAAACTGTGCATAAACTGTAAATATAATTGCCGGTATCAGCAAAATGCCTGTCGCATAATATGCCATATAGCCGTAACCCATAAATGACTACCTCCTTTTTATCGTAAAACCGTTCCTTCTTTTATTTTGTTACCCTTCAGATACTCCGAAAGCTTGACCCTTTTCTTGCCCGGCAGCTGAATCTCGCTTACCACCAGACTGCCGCTTCCGCAGGCTACTCTGAAATCTGAGGTCGAAACGCTTGTCACCGTTCCCGCAGGCAGCCCCGTATCTTGCTCGGATGGTTCAGCCCTCCACAGCTTCATAATGAGCTCCTCATACTCACAGAAGGCACCCGGCCACGGGTCAAAGCCTCTTATCAATCTTTCAACCTCGTTCGGCTCCTTTGTAAAGTCAATTTTGCCGTCCTGCTTAAAAATCATCTTCGCATAGCTTGCGAGGCTCTCGTCCTGCGGCTCAGGCTCAAGCTCTCCTTTTTGTACCATATCCAGCACTTTAACTATCAGCTTGGCACCCATATCCGCAAGTGCATCGTGCAGCTCGCTGTAATTCATCCTGTCTATTGCAAGGCTGTCCTTGAGCAGCATATCGCCCGTATCCAGGCCCTCCGCCATCTGCATGATAGTAACACCCGTTTCCTCGTCGCCCTCAATTATAGCCCTTTGTATCGGTGCTGCACCTCTGAGATGCGGCAGCAGGGATGCATGGACATTCACGCAGCCGTACTTGGGCAACTCCAAGATTTCCTTCGGTAGAATTTGTCCGTACGCAACCACCACTATAATATCCGGGGCGTATTCCTTGAGCTGTCGTAAAAATTCCTCATTACCTTTCACCCTCTCAGGCTGCAGAACCGTGATGCCGTGCTGCAATGCCAGCTCCTTTACCGGAGTGGGCTGTATCCTTTTCCCTCTGTTTTTTGCCTTGTCGGGCTGGGTTACAACGAGTCCGAGCTCGTGCTCCGTTTTCAGTATTGCATCCAAAACGGTCACAGCAAAGTCGGGCGTTCCCATAAAAGCAATCTTCATCTGCTATTCCTCTCCGTATTCCTCGTAATCCTCCGAGGCATCGCGTATATTTTCTGCCTTGTCGATATAAAGTATTCCATCGAGATGGTCATACTCGTGGCACATCACTCTTGCATCAAAATCGTGAAACTCATAGATCTTCCTCTCGCCGTCGAGGTCTGTCGCCTCAATTTTTATATAATCGGGTCTGGTAACAGTTCCTATCTTGCCGGGCACACTCAGACAGCCCTCGTCGTCTGTCTGACTGCCGCTCTGCTCGAGTATCACAGGGTTTATCATATAGTACACTCTTTCCGGCTCGGGCTCAGCTATAAACATTCTGCGCATTATGCCGACCTGCGGTGCGGCTATTCCCACACCGAGCTGTGCTCTCATCGTTTCCAGCATATCCTCCATGGTAATTTTGATACGCTCCGTCACCTCAGTGACCTCGCGGCATTTTTTCCTTAAAATTTCATCGCCCTCAATTACTACATTTCTGATTGCCATGCTCTGTCTCCTTATTTATATATTTATCTGCACCATCCGTGCAGATATCGCTTCTAAAAAATGCTGTACGGGTTTACGTCCACCGTAACATTGACAGCAGATTTCTCCTTGATCAAAAGCTGCTCAAAGCAGTCTATATAATATATGTACCTGTTTCGCTCGCTTTTCCCACTGTCCGAGCTGCGAGGACATTTTAGAATTATATATGTGCGGAAGCTGTTTTTCCCCTTGAAGCTCTGCGATACTCGCGGCGAAAGCACTCTGCGCTTTTCCCCTTCTCCCAGTGCATTTTTCATATATATCTCGCAGCGTTGTGCGCTTTGACTTGCAAGCTCCTCACTCTCTGCCGTAAAGCTCACCATGATAATATCACCGAACGGAGGGTATTCCATCAAGGCTCTCATAGAAGCTTCCTCTCTGAAAAAGCCCTCATAGTCATTTGAGCTTGCGAATCGGTATGTATAGCTTTCGGGCTCGTAGGTCTGCACTATCACAAGACCCTGCCTGTCGCCTCTGCCGGAACGCCCTGCGACCTGAGTTATAAGCTGAAAGGTTCTCTCAGCCGCCCTGTAGTCGGGGATGTTCAGAGTGACATCTGCCGCTATTACTCCAACCAAGCCTACATTGTCAAAGTCAAGTCCCTTCGCAACAAGCTGAGTGCCTATCAATATATCCGTCTTTTTGTCTGCAAAATCCGTCAAAATTCGGTCAAGCTCTTTTCGTTTTTTCACCGAATCCAGGTCAAGCCTTGCAGCCTCCGCCCCGGGAAAGCTCTGCTTTACAGCCTCCTCCACCTGCTCTGTGCCTATGCCGAAATGCTTGATGTACCTGCTGCCACATGACGGACACGCACGGGGCACCGGATAACGTTTGCCGCAGTAATGGCAGACCATAGCCTCGCTCGTTTTGTGATATACAAGCGAAAGCTCGCAGTCCGGACATTTCATAACCTTGCCGCATTCTCTGCACGAGACGAAATTGGAATATCCCCTGCGGTTCTGCATAAGAATTATCTGTTCGTTGTTATCCAAGCTCCGCTGCATTGCTTCTGTCAGCCGCCTGCTAAAGATAGAGGTGTTTCCCTGCCTCAGCTCCTTTCGCATATCCACGACTTCGACCTCGGGCAGCGGCGTACGATTATATCTTTCCGTCAGACGTATCAGCCTGTATATCCCCTGTCTGCACCTTTCGTATGAGGTTACAGAGGGGGTCGCGCTCCCCATTATCAGAACTCCGTCCGTATATTGGAGTCTTTTGGCCGCTACCTCCACGGTATCGTATTTGGGACTCATATCCGACTTGTAGCTTGCCTCATGCTCCTCATCCATCACGATTAGCCCTATATTGTCAAGCGGAGCAAACACGCCCATGCGCGCACCGATTACTATTTTGGCTTTGCCTGTGCGTATCCTCTGCCATTCGTCATATCTTTCCCTCGGCGTGAGCTTGCTATGCATAACGGCAATCCTTTCCTTGCCGAAGCAGCCCACAAAGCGTTCGATCACCTGAGCTGTCAGCGATATTTCCGGAACAAGCATAACAGCCGTTCTTCCCCTCGCAAGACAGCACGCGATTGCTTCCATATATACCTGCGTTTTTCCGCTTGCCGTAACACCGTGCAGAAGGAAAATTTCTCTCCTCGATGCTGATATTGCCTCGTCTATGGTTGCGACTGCCTTTGCCTGCTCCTCGGTGAGCGCCTTCGGCCTTGCATATCTGCCTTTTATATCTTTGTACGGCTCCTTTTCCTTACCCTCCTTGGGCGGCTTGCCGTTCACCGTAAAACAGTTTATTGCATCCGAATATGTTATTGCATAGCGTGTCTTCATCCAAACAGCCGTTCTGATCATTTCCTCGTTCAGACAGCCCTCACGGTCTTTTTCCTCTATCGCCTTGAGCTTTTCCTCAGGGCAATCCGCAGTGTCCGAGGTGCTGAAAACAAAGCCGAATTTTGATTTGTTTCCTCTGCCGAACGGGATTTTTACTCTGTCGCCTATATTTACATCCAAGCCGTCTGTACGATAGGTAAAGAACATATCTGTATGCTTGCTTTTATTTTCAACAACTACATTTGCGTATTTCATCTTTTCCTTTTCGTATTACAGCAGATAAATCTTATGCTCCGCACAGGTATCTATCATTTCCTGCGGCCATACGGATGCCTGAACCTCTCCTATATGTGCCTTTCTGAGGAAAAACATACAAAGCCTGCTCTGTCCGATTCCGCCGCCTATCGTGTACGGTAGCTCATCGTTCAAAATCGCCTTTTGGAATGTCAGCTCTGCTCTTTCAGTGCAGCCTGCTTCCTCGAGCTGCTTTCTCATAGCCTCGGCATCGACACGTATACCCATCGAGGAAAGCTCAAAGGCTCTGTCAAGCACCTCGTTCCACAGGATAATATCGCCGTTCAGCTCCCAATCGTCATAGTCCGGAGATCTGCCGTCGTGCCTCTTGCCCGATGCGAGTCTGCCGCCTATCTTCATAATGAAAACAGCGCCGTGTTCCTTGGTGATTGCATCCTCTCTCTCCTTTGGTGTGAGCTCAGGATACATATCCTCAAGCTCCTGCGTGGTAACAAAGAAAATCTCGTTTGGAATTTCCGTCTGAATATTGCGGTAAAGTCTGTTTACATAATCGCCGAGGTTTTTTATCGCATTGTAGATGGTGGTAACAGTTTCTCTGAGATATTCCTCTGTTCTTTGCTCCTTTCTTATAACCTTTTCCCAGTCCCACTGGTCAACATATATAGAGTGCAGATTATCGAGATCCTCATCACGTCTGATAGCGTTCATATCGGTATAAATTCCGTACCCCGGCTCGATTCCGTATTTTCCGAGCGCCATTCTTTTCCATTTTGCAAGTGACTGTACGACCTCGACCTCAAGCTCGTCAATGTCCTTGAGCGTGAAGGTAACACGTCTTTCGGTGCCGTTAAGGTTGTCGTTAAGACCCGTCTTGGGATCTACGAAAAGCGGTGCCGATACGCGGCGAAGCTGCAAGCCGTATGCCAATTCCTGCTGAAAGAAGTCCTTTATTTTCTTTATAGCTCTCTGGCTCTCCATCAAATCAATGGCAGATTCATAGTTTTCAGGTAAAATCAATGGTAACATTTTTGTCCTCCGTGTATGTGTATGTGTTTGTATATTATATGCTTTGTATACCTTCTGTTTTTTTATCTGTGTGCTTGTCATATCCGTCCCATTTGGAATACTCGCAGCCGCAGTAGTTCTGCCGATAAAGCCCATATTCCTTTGAAAGCTCTATGCTGCGCTGAAAGCCTGCTTTTTTCTTGAAATCAACATCAAGAAATTCCAAGCCGTATGTTGCCGCAAGCTCGCTTCCTATCGCTGAAATCAAGGGATAATTCTTATGAGGGCTGACCGTCAGCGTGGTTCCGAACAGCTTGTTGCCGGTTTTCACCGCCATCTGTGCGGTTTTTTCAAGCCTCAGCTTGAAGCATTCCGTGCAGCGCTTGCCGCCCTCGGGCTCATTGCTGTAGTCGGCACAGAGTTCAAAATAGTCCGCAGGCGAATATTCTCCCTCTATAAATAAGACACGCTCCTCGTCGGCGAGGCACTCGTTATATGCGTTCAGAAAGCTTATCTGAGCTGCCTTGCGCTTTTCGTATTCGTCTGCATCGGTGATGTTCGGATTATAGAAAAACACGCTTATGCGGTAATCCGGCAAAAGCCTTTCGATACACGCTGTACTGCACGGACCGCAGCAGGAATGCAGCAAAAGCTGCTTCTTTTCCATTTATACTTTGCCTCCTTCCTTGACAAGCTTATCATTTTCATTTAGATTTATTATATGACATTAAATTATACCACAAATCAAAGTGAATAAAAAGAGGAAAATAGCCATGAAAACCTTATTTCCGGATTATCTTAATGAGCTTTACGGGGGCGGCCGTTATCACTCCGTAAATACCTATCTCAAGCGCAGCTTCGGCGAGAAAACCATCAAGCTTGCAATAGACGGCGGCTTTAGCTGTCCCAATCGAGACGGCTCCAAGGGGCTTGGTGGCTGCACCTTTTGCTCGGACAGCGGCTCAGGTGAATTTGCTTCCGATATAAAGGGGCAGCTTCGCCTCTATGCAGACAAATGGCCTCACGCAAAATACTTGGCATATCTCCAAAACCATACCAATACATATGCACCTGTTTCTGAGCTCCGTGAAAAATACTACGCAGTACTTGCCGAGCCGGAAATTGAGGGACTGGTGATAGGAACTCGTCCGGATTGCCTTTCCGCGGAGATTTTGGAGCTGCTTGCGGAAATAAACCGGAAGTATTTTCTGTGGATCGAGCTGGGTCTGCAGACCATACACGACAGCACCGCCGCAGAAATCAACCGCTGCTATGAGCTTTCGGTATTCGACCGTGCCATGCGGGAGCTTTCCGCACGCAATATCAAGACCGTCGTTCATCTGATACTCGGTCTGCCCGGCGAAAGCCGTGATATGATGCTTGAGTCTGTGCGATATGTTTCTTCTGTTCCCGAGCTTTTCGGCATGAAGCTTCATCTTCTGAACATTGTAAAAGGCTCGCAGATGGAATATCTCTATCCCGACTACCAGCCTTTTTCATCTATTGAAGAATATGTTAAGCTCGTGGTTGACTGCCTTGAAATCATACCGCCGTCAGTCACAATTCATCGTCTGACAGGAGATGCACCTCGCCCGATTTTGATAAGCCCTGCGTGGAGCTTTAACAAGAGAACCATACTTAACGGTATCAATGACCGCCTGCACATGCTTGACACATGGCAGGGGAAGAAATTTGAGGGCTTGCGGTGCAACACGGCAAGCAATCGTGCGGAGTAGAATCCCGCACCTGCGATGTATCGAATTTTTTGTTCTCCGCACAGCAAATTATGCATTTGCGGTTCTGACCTGTATTTTGGTGAACGGTGTATATATGGTTTCGCCGCAAACCGTTCTTATACCTCTCACCTTGTACCAATATGTAGTATTTGCTTTGAGGTTTTTTGTATTGACATAATAGCAGCTCGTCGCATTCGATGAGGTGAAAATCTTCTTATATCCCGAGGATTTCTTTTGCGAACGCCATATTTGATATGTGTCTACGGCATAGCCCGACGATGACTTTTTCCATGTCAGTTTTACCCTCTTGCTTTCTGCCGTTGCCGTCAACCTGATGACCCTTGTCTTTGCCAAGCCGTCGCTGTATTTCTTTATCAGCGCCGCCCTTTCGTCCGGATCAAGTGCCTTTACGGTCAGTGTGCAGACCTTTTCTGCGGCCTCATATTTGTTAGTTTCCGCTGCTTTTACCGTTATCTTTACCGTGCCTATACCTACGACCTTGACCTGTCCGTTCTCGTCCACCGTTGCCACCTCAGTATTGTCTGAGCTGTAGCTGAGAGCACCGTCACCGCTCGTCCTTGCTTTCAGATTAAATCCCTTGTCAGCTTCCTTTCGGGTGTACCTTGTATATGCCGTGCTCACTGTCTGTGCCTCCTTTTTCGGCTTCTCAGGCTCCGAAGGGTTCAGACTCGGGGCTTCGTCCTGTGTAGGCAGCTTGCACGCCGATGCAGGCATATTATCGTATACCGGGATGAAAAATGTCATAGCTGAATCGAGGACTGAAATATAGCCGTTTCTGAGTGCCGCAGCCTCGCTTTCGGCTCCCTGAACATTAGTCATGTACTGTCCCTGTCCTACGCTCGCCTCACCGTTCATCACATTCCATTTTTTGAAGTACAGCGTATTTTTGTTGCTTCTGACATAGTTGAGTCCGTAGAACTCCGCACCGCCCATTACGGACTTTCGTATGCTGTCCCATGGTCTTTGGTATGATCCGTCCTGCGAGGCGTACCAAAGGCCTCTCGTCACGGCATCCATACCTCCGGAGCTGTATGCACCTATATTAAAATAATTGTAAAAGCCCTCATATCCCGAAACGCTGCCGGAAACAGAGCCTCCTCTGCCATTTGAGCCCTGCTCCACCAGTATCATAGAAGCCAACACATATGGATTGACATCAGCAAGCCTTCCTGCCTGCATCAGAAGCTCGCTGTAGCTCGTACCCGGCTCATCGGTCAAATCACCTGCCATAAACGTACCTTCAAGCAGTCTGTCTAGGCCCTTTTCTGTCTGCGACGACGAATCGAAGGAATGTGTCAAAAACTGAAAAACTCCAACTTGATTCAAGAAGTTTCTCGGATCAAGGTAGTACTTTACGATTCCCTCGGAGGCGCAGACCCATCCGCCGCTGTCATATATGATATACTTTCCCGTTTCTGCATCATATGCACCCGCCGCCTTCGATTTCCATGCCGCAGGCGATGCGGAGGATACCAGGCTCGTACCTAATTTGCTTTCCCTGCTTACCGCAGCATTCCAAGAAATTCCGGTACGCGCCGCCTTAAATGTCCATTCCGGATATTTTGTATGTAAAGCCCTAAGGTAAGGCTTATAGCTCTCCGGAAAGCCTTCGTCGTCCATTTTTCTCTCAAATGATGCATCATACACATACGGTATTACGTCATCCTCGGCTATATAATCTGCCGAAGCATATCCCTTGCTGCCGGCATTGTAGCTTATGTAATACCACTTGCCCCCGACACTGTCGCTTGACTCATCCAAAATCGTAACTACATCATTCAGCATCAACGCACCGGTCGCTTGATATTCCGTTCCCGGACCGCTTCTCACGTTCAGGGATGTTGTTGTTACTGTTCCCGTCTTTGATGCGGCCGCAGCCGAATCTGTGCACAATGCACAGATAAGTACCGTCAAAAGCACTGTCATTATTACCATGGCAGCCGTGTTTATCTGTCTTTTAGCTCGTTCCAAAATTGTCCTCCTCTGTATTTTTTTGTATTATATCCGTGCTTTCATTTCGTACATTGAAATCACATTCTTATATTATCGAACACTCGCCTATCTGTCCGGGCCGAGTCTGCCGTCGTTGTAGTGTTTGCGGCATAGCGATACATACATATCGTTTCCTCCCACAACTATCTGCTCGCCCTGCTTTACGAACTGACCGTCAACTATCCTGGCTACCATGGTCGCTTTCCGACCGCACCAGCATATGGTCTTGATTTCTTCGATTTTATCGGCATATATGAGCATATAGTACGAGCCCTCAAACAGCTCATTCATAAAGTCGTTTTTGAGTCCGTATGCCAAAACGGGCACATCGAAGCTGTCTACAATTTCCACCAGCTCCTGCACGTGATGCTTTTTTAAGAATTGACATTCATCAATCAGAACACAGTCTATCGCTCTTTTTTCGTTCTCACGCATAAAAAGCTCAAGTATATTTGTCTCGTCATTTACTATTGTTGCTTCTCGCTGTATACCTATCCTTGATGTTACAACGCCTGTACCGTAGCGATTGTCCGTCGCCGGAATCAATGTAAGGACATTCTTCCCTCTTTCCTCGTAATTGTATGCGACCTTGATAAGCTCTATCGACTTTCCCGCATTCATCGTGCTGTATCTGTAATATAGCTGTGCCATAACTGCCTCCTGAGTACGCTGTATTTATATGTTATATTGTAGCGGAAAAGGTCAAAAAAATCAAACAGTTTATATGCCGCAGGCTCCCAAAACGCAAAGACCCCCACATATTGAGGTGCGACTGCGCTCTCGGCTTTTGCTGCGAACGCAGAGCTTGCCCATACGTGAGGATCTCTGTCTAAGGATTATATTTCCGTACTGTCTATGATTCGTTTATTTGTCTGCGAAGCAGCTTGTCCTGCTTGCTGTGCGATATGCCCTCACTATGCGCCGAAGCCTGTGGATACCGCAACTACCATTAAGATTGCCTGAACTCCGACGATTACGCCAAAGATAGGGAAGATGAACTTCCACCATTTTTCAACCTTAACGCCTGCAAGACCTGCCATAATAGCAGCGTAAGCCGTAGGCCATACGATGTTGGATAAACCGTCACCGAACTGGAACGCAAGTACTGCCGTATCTCTTGTGATTCCGAGAAGGTCAGCAACAGGAGCCATAATAGGCATCGAGGTTGCAGCCTGACCCGAACCTGACGGAATGAAGAAATTGAGGAGAGTCTGCATGATCAGCATTGCGACTGCAGACAGCCATACAGGCAGATATGACAGCGGCAGCGAGAATGCATATACAACAGTATCAACAATATTGCCTGCCTGAAGTACCATCAGGATAGAACGTGCAAGACCAATCATCATAGCCGCCGTGGTAGCCTCTATGAAGCCCTTGGAAAAAATGTCGCCGATCTCATTGATGTCGTAACGCATGATGATTGCAGCTACGACACCCATGATAAGGAATACTGCGGACAGCTCTGCAAAATACCAGCCGTGAACCTTGGTTCCCCAAACAACGAAGCCGATTGCTACAAGTAAGTCGAGCAGAACGAGCTTTTGCTTGAGTCCAAATTCCCTTTCCTCTACACTTCCGCCTGAGCTTAACAGCTCTGTGAAGTCATCTCCGTAAACCAAGCTCTTTGTAGGATCGTCTTTAACCTTCAATGCATAACGCATTACAAGGAGAGATGCTACGATGAGCATAACAACGTGGCAGATAACACGGTAGCCTGCACCGGACATATATTCAACCTCTGCGATACCCTGGGCTACGCCGACAGTGAACGGATTCATTGCCGCACCTGAATATCCGATGCCTGCACCGAGTGCAACAACTGCCAAGCCTACAACCGCATCATAACCGATACCGATAAAGATTGCTGCGAAGATTGGAATGAATGGCAGCCATTCTTCAAACATACCTACCGTAGATGAACCTAAGCCAAACAGAGCCATAAACAATGGGATAATTACGATACTGCTCTTGCCCTTGAAAATCTTCATAAGTACAACTACCAATCCGTCGAACGCACCGCTCTTGATGATGAATGTAGTTGATGCAAACGCAATAAATACGAAGAAGATAATCTCGGAAGCATTTACCATACCGTTGAATACCGACTGGAACAACTGGAAGAAACCAACCGGAGAAGGATCTACCTCGTGCCATGTTCCGGCTACAGCTACCATACTTCCTGCTTCATTTTGAACACGCTCAAATTCGCCGGCAGGAACTAACCATGTCAAAACGCCTGATAAGAATGTGATTCCGAACAAAATGATAAATATGTGCGGAAGCTGGAATTTTTTCTTTTCGCCAATTTTTGGACCGTTACTCATAAAAATGTCCTTCCTTTCTTTTGAATGATCGCTTAAAAAGCTGTAACGAATCATAAACCGTTTATTAGCAACATAGCAAATGAAGCATATCCATATAAATCTCCTTTGATTTTTCCAAGGATTCAATGCTTATATGTTCATTTGCCTCGTGCGCAGTCATAGGTCCCGGGCCCAAAATCACTCTGTCGCCCTCAAAGAACGATGCCTCAGTGATGCCGAAGAACGGCTGCCCTTTCTTTCCTGTTTTTTCTTCATATACTTGAACAAGCTCGCTGTTGTTTTGGAATGACGGAATATCGTTGATTATCTCATAGGTTCCGTCCAGCCCCTCAAGTGCCTTGTCAACTGTTTCACGAATAAGCGGATATTCTCTTTCGGAATCGCAAAGTCTGAAATCGAGATATACCGTAGTCCTGTCCGGTACCTTATTTATAGATGTGCCTCCCTCTATGATGCCTATATTCATAGTCGGATACGGCACACCGAAAAACGGACTCGGGTTTTTTCTCAGCTCCTCCTCAAAATCCATCATACGATTAAGAAATCGTACCGCATTTTTATTTGAGCTTTTACCGTCGATAGGCATACTGGAATGAGTGGTAACGCCCGTAAATGTGAATATGTATTCGAGCAGTCCCTTGGAGCCTATCATCGGAATCGTGTCAGTAGGCTCGGCAACTATAACATGGTGCGGAAATTCTGTCCCCGCAGCAACCAAATCCTTGACACCGTCAAACATTATCTCCTCATCATATGTACAATATACGGCAATGCCTTTTTTTAGCTTGGATAAGTCCGTATCAGAAATCGCCGACAGAAATGCCGCAATTCCGCCCTTCATATCGCAGGCTCCCAAGCCGTACAGCATTCCGTCCTTTTCCGTAAGGCTATGCGGATCCGTTGTCCAGCCCTCCGTGATATCAACAGTATCTGTATGTCCCAAAAATCCGATTGCAGGATCCTCGCCATACCTTCCTACCAAAACCTCCTTGCCTGTCTCGGCATTTTTAAGACGTTCAAGCTTAAAGCCGTAAGGAACGAGGAAGGTCTCAATATAGTCCATTATTTTGTGATTATCCTTGTCGGCAATCGTGTTGATTGCAACCAGGTCTTTTAATATGTCCTTTGCTTTCATAATTTGCCTCCTTGAGTGAATCCCAATGTGCACTCATATATACTGATTATATCTCTTTTTGCACTTATCGTAAAGCGATTTTCGACATTTCTCAAAAGTTGCTTACTTCTCTTTCTTCGCCAGCAGTGCTTTGTACTTCATATTTATTGTAGCATTTTTTTATTAAAATTTCATCAACTACTGTGACTTTATCCACAAGCCCTCCGGTAAGTGTCTCATTGTATTCTGTAATTTCACTCTGCTGTTCATCAAGAAAATCT
>CAZQSP010000001.1:0-33040 GCA_964596085.1 uncultured Oscillospiraceae bacterium | reverse complement strand
AGATGAATCGTCCGTGTATACCACTCTGAGGCTGCCCTGCGACTTATCTATTGAACTGCCTCGCATATACGTATCCTTGTAGCCTGTGATATCCTTGATTTCCTTGACTTCCTTATTCAGTGCATAGTTCACCTTGAGCTTCATAGTGCCGTCCGCATAGATATATTGCATATCGCCGCCGTTCTTGTCAACACTCTCCATTCCGAGGATAAGCTTATCTCTTATCAGCGATTTCGGTATTGTCAGCGTGAAGGTCTTTTCTTCCTTGATATTTACGTTGCTGCTCCACGTTCCCACTGTAAAGCTTTTAGCCGTATTCCAAGTAAGCTTGTTTACCGTCACACCGCCCTCTTGCGCTGTCGGCCAGGTGCCGAGCACATCAAAGAGCTTCGTTTTGCGTTGTATTGGATCCTTACTATTATTTTTTGCCTTGAAGCTCAGAGTAAGCGAATCAATCTTCAGGTCGTTATCGCTTGCATACTTGATGCAATCGGACAAATCGAACTGCACATAAGCCTTGCGGCTGTAGTATGCGGAGCTTCCGCTGTAGCCGTTATTCTTTACAGCGAGCTCACTTCCGGCATTGACCTCGTTAGGCTTGCCGTACCATGCGGTACCCCTGCGATCTGCCTGCACCGATATTGAATCGGATGCGCGGTATATCGTTATTGCAATCGGGTTTGATATTTGCTTGCCGCCGTAGCAAACGGATATGAATGCCGTCCTTGTGCTGCCCTGACCTACAGAAAGCTTCGTTTGGTCGCTTATCACCGTCTCGCGCTCTTTGAGGCTGAGCGTGCCGCCCAGCTTGCTTTGGAGGTTTGCAATGCCTTGCTCATTCAGTCGATATGTTCCAAAGTTTGTATTGCCTGCGCCGAGAACCTTGATGCGCATATCAGAGAAGTTGATTCTCTCTCCGTCCAGATACTTGCGCTTAGGCTCATAACCGTCTACCTTCTCTATACCGGCTGCTTCCACGGATATATTGTAGCTTGCCGTCGCACCACCGTAGGCTACGGTAACGTTATGGTTGCCCAGCTTCTTCAGTGTCTTGGCTGCGTTGGCATCCGTGCTTGCGCTTCCGTCCGGAGTGTCGGAATTGTATGCATCCGCTGCTATACCTATCTGCACATCAGCATCGGAGAGAGCTAACGTAGCACTTGCATCTGCAGAATCAACCGTAAAGCTCACCGTGATGTTCTCCTTCTTCAGCTTTTCACCCAACACATAATTTGTCTTGAGCAACGACTGAGACGGCAGTGCGATTGAAGCGATCTGATTTACGCCTATGCCGCTCGTGGTCAGCACACTATAGTTAGCTGCATTTGCCGGCAAATTACTTACAGTGTAGCTACCTATGCTTCCCCTCCTCTCGAAGTCAGGGTTGTTGATATCTACGGTACCGATTTGCTGATTATAGAGTGACAGTAGCTGTATTTTACCCCAATATGTGCTGTCGAGCGGCTTGCCGTCCTTGTCCAGAACCACTTTCTCAGGACCTCCGACAATATTGAGCGAGCATGCTATGACATTTTCTACAAAGGTGAAGGTATTAGCTTCTCCGACACTGTTTATACCATATGTTACAGCGAACTCTTTTCTTCCCAACGATGCCATGCTGAGCGAGAGCGGATCATATTCCGACGATGTTATGTCGACAGCAGCATCCCTCAGACTTACGATTTCATCTGCAGGTGCACTCGTCTGTCCCTCAGCGCTTCTGTTCGTCCGGTATCGAATAGTCATACTTGAAACATTCCTGAAATCAGAAAGCTCCATTCCGGCTATAAACTTAAAATCCTCATTTATGTTAACCTCTGCTATTTGGAAATCGCAAACGTCAACACTGAAGCTCTGTTCGGACTCTACGCCTTCGTATTTAAGCTTGAACTCATATTCGCCCGGAGTACTGCCGTCAAATCCGGTACCGTTCGTCCAGACGATATTTGCCCTACCAAACCTGAGTCCGTTCCATGCCATAGCCTCCTGCAGTGTCTTTTCTTCCTTCCGGAGGCCGCTGCCCTCCGCATAGTTAACCGTGATATTGTAATCGGAGTACAAAGGCTCATCATATACACCTCTCGGATATGTAGTCCTTGCAGTATCTTTTTTTGTGAGGACTACGCTCTGTACAGGATTCTCTACACTGACATTGATTCTCGTTGACTTTGTTATCCCTCCTTCGGTGTAGCTGACAGTTATAGGGACCTCGTCTGTCACCGCAAATTTCCCCACAACATCCAATGCACCATCAGGAATTTCAATCCGAAGCTTATCACTTCCAAGTTCTATCGTCTTTGTCGTGTTGTTCGAGTATGAGGCTACAAGCTGTCCGCCGCTTGTGTTAAACGGCAAGCCCTTATACTGTACAGCAGTCAATGAATCTGCTACGTATGACAGTCCTGTCAGATCCCGTTCATATACATAATACGCGAAGCTCACCTCGTGTCCCTTATATCGGATAGTGTAATTTCTGAGCTGCTCGGAAACATCCTGAGGTAATGACGAATCGTCAAATGTCGGAAGATGCGTATCCTCACCCGGCTTCTTTTCGGCAAGTATCTGCTTCAGGCTTTTTATCTCCTGCGTACTGTTGTTGTACCATATCTTGATCTGCCAATCCTCGTAGTTGATAGGAGTGTCAATCCTATAACGTTGAGTCGTACCCCATGACTTAACAGAGTCTATGGAAATCGTATACGAAGCTACCGTGTATGTAGTCGTGCAGCCTTGATAGGATACCGTCACCTTAGCCCTTCCGTTTTCATCCGTAAGACCGAGAGACGCCGATACTTCATCAGATTCTAAGTCGATTTCCTCTGTGCGATAGGTATCGTAATGCAGCTTCAGCTTGCCGCCCGTCAGATCTATAGCTTGACCCTCTGTTATCGCAGTCTGAGCCGGAAGCTTCGATATCTCAATCGAGGTAAGCGGGATCTCATCCACAATACAGATTTGAAA
This sequence comes from uncultured Oscillospiraceae bacterium, assembly GCA_964596085.1. Lineage (GTDB taxonomy): Bacteria > Bacillota > Clostridia > Peptostreptococcales > Anaerovoracaceae > CAG-238. The sequence continues at coordinate 30,079 of CAZQSP010000001.1, read as the reverse complement.
TGTAATTGCCTGGTGACGAATCCACATTGTCACCCATATCGGCTGATTATTCGGTGCCTCCGACAGTTCCGGAGTTTTCAGTGCGATTCGATGCGTACCCGTAGGATCGGCATCCTCATACTCGCCATCACTACCCGTAATAGGTTCAACCTCATAATACTGACTGATTTTTCCATCCGGCAGCTCAGCGAACATATCCTCAATATCTATTATCTGCACAGTACCGTTCTTCTTTGCATATATCTTGGCACCCGAAAGATCTATCAATCTCGCAGCTCCTGCCTTTACATCGTCTCTCAGGTAATAATACCTTGATGGCCACGTATCAATGCTGAGGCTATCAAAATTATCCAAATCCCAAAGCGAAACCTTTGTCTCAAAGCGCATATTCTCGACTGTCGGATTGCCGTCCTCATCCAAGGTTTGAACCGGTCTGAGCACACTTACGGTCTGTTCTCCGACCAGGTGATTGTTCAAGCCCTCGATCTGAAGCTCTTCGGGCTCAAGCTCCTCGTATATCCTCTCTGTAAAGCAGAACCTTACTTTCTTGACAGAGGCTCCCACAAACGGCTTATTGAATATGAGCTCAGCCTTGTACGGCGTATTCTGCTTATATATCGAGATGATATTATCACCGCTGCCGACCTCGTAGCGAAGCTGTGTCGTATCAGACGGCAGTGTGCCTATGATACCTCCGCTACTCTGCGTATCAGCTCTGCCGGCGGCTCTGAGATAATCATCCTCCGTGAGCTGTGCAAAGAGCGCATCCGTATCGGGAGCAGTGCTCTCGCTCTGTTCATTGTCAGCATTCACTTTGCTGCTTTCGCTCGGTTCTGTATTCCTAGACGCCAAGGCAAGTATCAGCTCCTTCAGATTAGGCTTGCAACCTGCTGCCTCACCCGTTATCACTACATACTTCTCCTCGTGCGCAGTGCCGGTGTATGAGAGCTCGAGATTCAGCTTAGTTCCCGCAGGCACTCTGACGGCCACAAGCTTTGAGCCGTCTCTGATGTAGGTGCTTTCCGGAAGTGTATTGTAACCATTCAAAGTGCCTTTGACATATTTCAGCTCGCCTACGGACTTGATTTCAACACCCTCACCCAAGTCGAAATTCACTGTCTCGTATGCATCCGTACTCGGTCTGTACCTAAGCCCGTCAGATGACCAGGCATATGCCATTTTCTTTATCTCCTCCGGCAGACCTGTCATCAAATTCAGCTCTGCGCACGCAGTTTCTGTTGTCTCCTCTGTATAGCTGTCTACTGCCTGCTTGTTGTTTATGAAAGCGGCCTCCGCAGCATCCTCAAGCCCCACAATTCTTCCGTTAAAACAATCGCTCTTGACGATGCCGTCGAAAACAGCCGGATTCTCATACAGATTGTTAAGCATACTTACATCGCTCATACTGTCAGCCAACTTATTAACCTTTATGAGGTCACAGTTGAGGAACAAGGAGTTGCTTGCTTTCTCCGCCAACAGAATGCTCGTCTGTTCTTCCTGATTCTTCGGAGCTATGAATATGCAGTTACGGAAGGTGGCACCCGATAAGGACTTGAATAGCTTTGGCAGACCTATGCCGCTTCCCGTATCTGTAAGCTCGATGATATGTCCGTTGCCGTCATAATTGCCGCCGAAAACGCCGTCACCCAATATGCTTGTTTCCACATTATTCTTTGTGTACTTAATACCTGCAAGCTCCTTCAGATCCAAGCATATATCCTCGGTCTGCTCAAAGTATACTCCGGAGTAGCTTCTGCCTGCAGCATCTCCTGCTCCTGAAATCGCATACATCATAGCCATAAAATCCTTAGGCGATGAGATTGCGAACGGACTGCTTTCCGTACCTATGCCGCTAATGCTTGCCTGCTCACCTTGATGCTTGTATATGTCGCTATCCGTCATTGTAATTTCTTTTGCGTTTATAGCTTCACATGCCTTGTCCCTCAAGCTTGAATAGTATTGATACTTATCCGTGCTTCTCAGGCAGCGGAGTGCAGGCTTCGCCTCATCCATCGTCCATGTATTGTTGAAATCAAAGCCTCTGTTGACCCAGTCACGCTCGGTGGCAGCTCCTGGCAAAGAAATTTGTCCGTTAGCATATGTGCTAGAGCCGTCTGATTTTCCGTGCCACAATTCATGCGATACTCCGCCGGTTAGGGTATTTGCCCTCACTGCACCATCATGACCTGTCCGTGCTATCAGATATTCCGCCGTTCCGCCGTTTTCTCCGATGATGCTTGCTATACGCTCTGAAACGAATATACTTTCCTTCTCGACACTGAAGTCTAAATTTGGTGCATCCAATACACAGTTTCCTATATATGCTCCCTTTTCCACGCTGCCGACCATGCCTCCCACTGCAACCTGAGCTACCAGGGTGGCACTGCCTTGATATGATACCCTTACGTTTTCTACTCTGCTGCCTGCGAGCATACGACCGGCTATCAAACCACGGTATCTCGCCTTTGGTGCTATACCCGTACATTCAAGCTCCAGATTTTCTATGCTTCCCGACAGGACAGGGAACAGCCCGCAGGCGTAGTAGTACGGATCTATATTTTCAATGTCTTCTTTAGACCATACCTTTTCGGTATACCTAATCTTATATCCGTTTCCGTCAAAATGTCCGGCAAAGGCATCGCCGTCAAAGTCCAAATCTACATCATAGCCTGAGAAAATTCCCGTATCTAATCCGTATCCGATTCCGCCAAAGAAATCAGTGCTAAGGTCGATGCAGCTATTTACATAGTTGCCGTTGCCGTTGTCCGGAGTCAGATCTATGTCACAGGCGAGCTTGTAATAGTATTCCTCCTTGCGATACTTTGCCATATCAAGAAATTCAAGCACAGTGCTGATGATATACGGATCCTCCTCGGTACCGCTGCCCTGTGCAAACGGTCGCATCATCCTTGCATCGGAGCTCATCGCATAGGCACTCGCTTCTAACGGAGATACAAGCTCAGGATACATGCTGTATGCACCCTTCTTCCATGTGCTCGAGAAATCAAAGCCGTCAAGAGCCGTGTACATCCAGTTTTCGGCGTAAACCTGTTTGAATATTGGTGTCTTCTTTCCTCCATTATCTATATTTTCCCCAACCTTCTCTAGCTCCATCGGATGCCAATCTCTTATTTTGTTTCCGAAGCTATTATCCCCTGTATTCTCAGGGTAATAATAGCAATTTGAAATCATCTGTCCTAAAGAGCCTATCCTTCCGTTGCTGCTTGCACTGCCACCGTGTCTGATTCTGCCGACGAGCGTTCCGTAATGTACACCACCGTTTATCCATGACCATATTCCGCTGAACTTGTACTCGAGCTTACCTACGGTGTAGCAGTTGACCAATCTGCCGCGGCATTCTCCGACGAGTCCGCCCACACAGGAATCGTAGGAGCTGAGCTTAAGATCTAAAATTGTATCGCCTATTGCTTTTGCAAATTGTACAATCGCCTGAAAAAAGTCAGGAGCAAAAAGAGAACTTTCCTCGTCAATTCGGGAGTTGTAATCCTTTGCTTGCTTATCCAGTTTTTCTTTTTGATCCTTCAAAGCCTTTTCGTTTTCTCTGTTTGTACTGTTTTTTGTGTTAAATTCATTCAATTTTGTAGAATAAGCAGATTCTAATTTACCCTTTTCTTCCAGATTTATCTTTTTTTGCTTATTATAACCCTCCATTTTCGTCTGTTCTTCCGTTCTCTTTTTTGTGCAATCATTAAGATTTTTTTGGTCGCTTTCGCTTAGTTTTCCATCCTTTGCCTGCTTTTCATTTAATTTATTAATCTGTGCATCAAGTTCTTTTATCTGTTCTTCGGCAGCCTTGGCATTGGTCTCACATTCAGCCATGTCAGTCTGAAGCTTATTCTGCTCACAGACAATTGTCTCAACTTCCTCTACTATTGTAGCCTCAGCATCTACACTTAAATTATGCTTTCCCAGGTTCTCCTCATACAGCTTTCTTGCAGCATTATATGCTTCAAGTAGTTCATTCGTTTCATTCCAGACACTAATGGCACTAGCAATTGATGCTCCCCTGGATACTATCGGATCTAGAATTTCTGTGAGACTGTCAATCAGGCCGAGAACGAATCCCGTCAGATCAAATGACTTCACCACTGCGAAGTTGGCATTCGATACATTCACCCTGCTGTAGCAGTCCTTTACGTCCACATCCTTGCCGACGATGCCTACGAGTCCTCCGACACCCGCACCGTCATCATTGCCGCCGCCGATGATGTGTGCTTTATCACTGTAGTCCTTATCCTGAATATCATTGGCGGTATAAACGGCTTTTATCCTCGCTTCTGCCTTTGTCTTGTTCGCAGGCGCATCCTCGGCGTCCAGGAGGCTTTTCAATAGAGCCTGCTCAGTGCTCGGGATTTGATCTTCATCTTTCTTGAATACTGAAATTATACGCTCTGCTATCATGGCCTTTGCCACCGCCGTCGGTACGACGGAGACCTTTGAAAGCTTGCCCGGGTAGTAGACTCCCGCAGCCACTGCGCCCGCAGAGCCGTAGGCATCCACGACATCCACACCTATATTGAGGTTTGTCACCGTGCCGAGCACATAGCCGAACAGACCGCCGTTCTCGTTGGTTTCCACATGAAGTCCGTATATCGAATATCCCTGTCCGTCAAGGGTTGCGGCAAAGTACTGATCTCGCTGTCTGCAGAGCGGCACCCAATTATAGCCGCTGAGGTCGATATCGTTCATAAGCTTGTAATTGGAATACGGATCAAACTCTATATATGCAAGCTCATTTGCATTGCTTACCATATAATAGCCGTCTATGTCCTTAGCAGGCTCAATCGCACTGAGTTCTTTCTCCAAATCGAAAACGGATTCAACTCCGGACCGTCCCCTCATTTCATTCTCGAAGACTTTCAATTCTCTTCCGTTCCAACGTGGCGAATTAATACCTAAATTATCTATGCTCGTGCTCTCTACTATTATATAGTTCTTATTCGATAATTCTCCATTGTCATCCGTACCGACAGCTTTCAATCCGGGTACATTAACGGATTGATTTTCGCCGACTACCGAGCCGTAGAAACGTCTGCCTACGCCCTCTCCCTGGTATGCGCTGAGCAGACCTGCTGTGGCACTTGACATCGAATCGGATGCGTTCGACTTTCGCCAAACCCATGAGTCCTCGAGCGTACCCCCGAGGAAGCCAACGATACCGCCCGCCGCCGCCGTTCGATAATCAGAATCCTGCATCGTGTTGATCAAAACGCTGAGCGAGCTGAAAAAATCCGTTGAAAAAAGACCGCTAGCTTTAGTAAGTGTGTCCAGTATACCTATAAACTCTCCTACAACCGACCATCCGTCCGTAAAGCCGGCGCTGAGAGTGCTGCTGTCCCTTGCACCTCCAAGCAGCGAATCCTCGCCGCCGTTCAATACCAAAATGTTGCTCAGGCTCGCATGAACCCTGTCAGCATAAACATTGCGTATGACGGAGCCCTTTTGTGCCACACCGACAATTCCACCTGAATAATGAGCCGAATCTATATGTGTCTCCTTACCATCCGCATAAGCAACCGCACACTGCTCGACCCTGCCGCCCGCACAAAGCTCACCTACGATCGCTCCCGCCGACGAGCCGGTGGTGTTGATATTAAAATTGACTACCTTCAGGTTTTTGATGGTGCCCGCACAATAGCCGAACAGACCTGCCGTGGAGCTGCTTGTCATGGTCAGATTGCTGATGGTATATCCGTTTCCGTCAAATACCCCCTGGAAAGCGAAATAGTCAGCATCCGTTCCTATCGCAACCCAGTCATGTGTCTTGCAATAATTGCTGAAATCAAGATCAGCCATCAAACGGAAATAGGTGCCCTCCTTGATGTGATGGTTTACTCTGGCAAGCTCCTCAATCGAATATATCTCATAAGGTTCAGCCCTTGTGCCCTTGCCTGCCGAAAAATCCTCGTAATCCAAATCTATATACCTAGATGTTCTGTCAGCATAAACAACTTTTCCGTCCTGCTCTGTAGGCTTTAGCTCCGTTTCACTTGGAATGATTATATCGTTTTCATTCTCTGTTTTCGTTATTATCCATTCTCCGAGGGCGGTTATTCCGCTTCTTACTGCCGTATCATTAACGCTATCAAGGAAAGATTTATCACTGAGATTTGTAGCGGACATTTCCCCTGCTCCTGTCCCGATGAGATAATTATCACGGCTCTCCGTCTCTGACAGAAGTGCGAGCCTGTATTTGTTCTCTCCGCTGAGGCTTCCGGCACTGATGCAGAGCCTTACCTCTCCCGATGTGAGCTTATATGCGATGCCGCCCCCGGTCGCATTTTCGCTTCCGACACTCGCATATGATGCGCAGGCGTAGACATCAGTCTTTTCCATATCTCCGAGCAGTCCGCCGGCATAAATGCTTCCATTTATCTCAACATCCGACTCCGTCCAGCAGTTCTGTATCAGGTTCCTCTTTTCCGATCCGTCCAAGCAGGCCCTGTCTGTACCCTCTGTTGCTATCGCTGCCGCCCTTGCTGCCTTGAAGGTACTGCCCTTGATCCCCAGATTCTTGACCGTTGCGCCCTCCAGCACGCCGAAAATGGATGCTGCTGTCGTATTGTCACCCGTCTTTGCGTTGTCTATAGTTATCTTGGATAAGCTGTGATAGCCACCGTCATAGCACCCCTTGAAGCTATTATAATCTGAAGCCTTGGAATTGGCTGTCAGATTGTCGTTTGCTGCGGAGTTTATCTCAATATCCGCAGTCTGCTTGAAGTAAATATCCTCGGTGTCTGCCATCAAGCGTATTTTCTGAGTAAAATGTTCAAAATCAAGCGCATCGCTTATAATATACGGCTGTTCCTTCGTGCCGCTTCCTTGAAGTCTGTAGCCGTAGAAGTAGAATCCCGGTCGAATCTCTCCCTCTGCAACCGGTTCACCCAATGCCCATGTGGCATCATTCGTATAGCCAAGCTCCGATTTATCAGATTCTTGGGCATTTCCCTCAAGAAGATTGCACAAGGTGAAAATCCATGATTCCGCCTCTGTAAGCCGTCCCGACTTGTCAGCATTCTTTTTCTGCCCACTTCTTTTATCCGTAGCCGTCGCAGTGCCGGCATCGGATGCTATGCTCCAGCGGCAGTAGCGGTAGTCCGCAGTCGCTGCTACGCTCTGTGCCACGGCATATACGGTGACAGGAGTCGAATTTTCCGCATCCTGCGTCGGCGGTGTAGGCTGCTTTGTGTCCGTATAGCAGCTTACGACCTCAGAGCTTCCCTTGATTTCGCGTGCAATACCGCAAACGACGGACGAGGATCTCATCCCCGCATAGTTATACACATTATAAATTGCGGAATCCGTCAAGCTACCTACGAAGCCTGCAACCGCCGGAGCGCCTTCGCCACCTATTTGTACGTTACGCTCCAAGCCGCAGTTTTGGATCCTGCTGCCGTTCTCAGCCGTCGTTGCAAATGCCGCCTCTGACATTATAATGCTGTTCTTCAGTATTAGATTTTTTACGCAGGCAGCCGACAGGCCTGCAAACAGAGGTCTGTTAGTTGTCAGACCCGAGATGCTGTAGCCGTTTCCGTCGTATGTGCCCTCAAAGCTTCCCTCAAAGCCCTTGAACTCACTGCCGTCCGACAGGCTTATATCCTTTACCTGCTTTATATAAATTCCCTGTGACCTGCCTTCCTTGATTATGGTCGCAAGTTCTTTTATATCCCCCTCTGTCCTGGTGATGAAAGGCTCTGACTCTGTACCCTTTCCTTCAAGGTTCATACTTCTATTGGCCTTAGATGCAACCAGAGGGGAATGTATGCTTACCTCCGCCGTGCTGAACGAGCTTGTCTGCGCAAGGTTGCCCCTTTTTGCGGCAACGTTGGCACCTGCCACCCAGTTGTTTCTGCCTACAACCCTTCCGCGGTGAAGTGTATTAAAATATGGTATTAAGCTCAAGTTAGGATTGAGCAGTGTACCAAAAGGTGCCATCGCCGCAGATATGCTTGATTCCTTTACAGCTATGCAGGTGTTCATTATATTTCCATAGTTTTCGCCGACCAGTCCGCCTATGCAGACATCAGAGTAGCGCAAAACAAAATACTTTATGATAGGAAAATCCTCAATGGTTGAGTACCAAACTGAAGGTGTAATCGCTACCTGCGCCGCATGACCCAGTGCCTGAATAAACTCTTTTACCACACCGATGCTCTTGTTATTCTTCATTTCCTCAGCAACAGATTCGACATCAGCAATACCTGCGCAGACACTTATTATCGAATCTATCGACAAAATCGCATTGTGAATTATATCTATGTTCGTTCCCGCATCATCTTCAAGATATACCGTCTCGAAGTTCCTAGCATCCATATCCACATATGCATCGCAGCCGTCAAGCTCACTGCCGCGATTGTTCATCCCGACTATACCCCCGGTACGTATCGCACCCTTAATGTAACCCGGCATATATACATTGTTGCTTGAGGTTCCGCCGGACACAAAGCAGTCCCTTATCAGTGCTCCGTTTACGGTTTCTCCCGCAACGGCACCTGCCGAAGCCTTATTTCCGATAGTAAATATACCCACAACGCTGCTGCTTTCCGGGTTCTTGATTCCGTCGCGCCACGACGACCAGGTTCCCTGCGCAAGCTCTATATTTATGTCCGAAAAGGTTCCGCGGAACGAGGCAAACAGTCCGGCGTGACGATTGGATTGTACGGTCAGATTCTTTATCGTGAAGCGATCAGCCTTATTTTCTACCGACAGCGGCTTAATTTCACCCGCTTCATAGATGTATGTATCGCTGTTACATGAAGTATTGCCCTTCAGCGAGCCCTTGATAGGCGAAAAGTGAGTCTTGCCCGCAGGCCACCAATATTTTTGTACGGTCTTGCTGTTCCCGTTCGAGACCTTAAAGTCGATGTCGCAGCAGAGTATGAAGTGGCTCTCCTTGTTATCCTGCATCGCAAGCAGGGAATCCAGGTCGTGCACATGATAAGGACGTGCATCCGAGCCTCGCTGATATATACCCGTCACTGCTATCTGTTTTCTTATTGGCGCCTTTTCAGCCTCGGTTTCCTTTTTTTCAAGTTCTTTCTTGAGCTCTACACATTTGCTGCATATGAGCGAACCGTCTTCGGTCTCCGTACCCAAGAAGAAGCTCTCGCGAGTTTTCATCAGTACTCTGCTGTCATAATATACATCCGGCTGGTAGTTTTCATTCATATCTCTGTTAACATAATTGCACACGGGAAGCGGCAGACCGTCTGCGGACTTAAGCTTCAAGTCGTGGTTCCACTGTTTTTTTGCAGAAGATTCACCCGAACCGAAAAGATTTGCGCTCTTGAGTTCCTCCGTTGTTTTGGCTGTGCCGACACCTCCTTCGTTATCGTCATTACCCTTGCAGTCGATGTTATAGAAGCAGTTACTTACATCAGCGTAGTCCTCCATGTTCCTTCCGACCACGCCTCCGGTCTTGCCCCAATCGCCGATCGTAAGATAATTCGAGCTTCTCGGTTTTTCTATGTCCGTGGACGAGTACGAATTTTTTATCGTTGCATAATTCAATCCTACCAGTCCGCCGACGCAGCATTTTCTGAGCTTTTGCAACGAGCCCGTGTTGAAAAGCTCATCAATCGGGAATTTCGTAACAATGGAAGTAAACATATCTGCATAGTCACTTGCGTTCCATTTTTTTTCACTGCCTGAGGCTGCCCTTGTGCCTGTAAAGCTTGAGTATACACCGGCGCCCCAAACTAGCAGGCTCATGCAGGTATCCCAGACCTCCTTCGTAAACTCCAGGCCGTTGTCGTTGATGTAGGCAAATGCCTGCGACATATCTACCGTACCGATGGCACAGCAATTCTCGATTATAACCCCGGGATATGCGATTCCTACCAGACCGCCCGCACGGTTATTTCCCGATATATAACCATTGACCGAACAGTTGATTATCTCTGCCGGCGCATTTGCAACTCCGGCTATACCTCCCGCATAGCCGAAAAAGTCAACGCCCTTTCTCTTTGCCTTGACCGTCTCCACATGGAGGTTTTCTACTCTGCCCTCAAGGTAGCCGAACAGACCGCCCGCATTGATATCCCAGGCATCGTTTCCGGTTCCGCCTACATAAAGGTTTTTGATGGTATGTCCGTTTCCGTCCAAATATCCCATAAACGGATACCAGTAATAATAACCTACAGGTCTCCAGTCGTAGCCCTCCAGATCTATATCTCTCATCAGCTTATAGCAGGCGTTATCATTTTCAACCATTCCGCAAAGCTGATCTGCCGTGAATATAAGGTACGGATCGCTTACCGTACCTGAGCCCTCCAGGCTCTGCTGTATGTTTTCTCTTGCCGCAAGCATCGCATCCGCCGCCTCTATCACTGCCTGCGAAGGTGCCGTTTCTTCTGACTCAAGGTATGTAATCACGAGCTGCACAGCGGAAATATCAGCATTTCCTCCGGTCAGTCTCAATGCATAGCCGAAATAGCCGTTGGACAAAATGTCGCTCAATCTACCGCTCGTTGTCCATGTAGCTATTTCATTCAGTAGATTTATCGAATATCCGCCGATATTCTCGACATCTCTTTCCGAAGCGGCACAGAGCAGCCCCGAGGCGAGTATTCCGTCAGTAATCGCCGGCAGCGTTTCACACTTATTGAACTTATCAAAATTCTCCGCATCTATCAATAGCGGATATGCATTGACCGTAAATGAGCCGGCGGCTCCTCCTTCCAAAGAAAACACAAGCCTTGCGTTCTCTATCTGCACATCGCTTCGCAGCAGATCCTGCAATTTGTAGAAGGAATCATTATTCTCACCTTGCGAATTGAAAACAAGGTATGCCTCGCTTGACTCCGAGTCTCCGATAGGAACGCTTCCTGAGCCGTTGTACTCATCGACTTGATGGCTCAACTCGCCCCCCTTCAAGATCGAAGCATAGTACAGCGCCGGAGTCATTGTGAGTGTTCTTTCGACATAGCTACTACCTGAGTTTTCCGTCAAAGGTAAGTCACCGCCGCCCTGAGCCTGACCGTCATTGCCTTGAGTCTGACCGTCATTGCCTTGAGTCTGAGCATCATTGCCTTGAGTCTGACCGTCATTGCCTCGAGTCTGAGCATTATTGCCGTCCTGAGGCTCTCCTTCCTCGTTGCCCTGAGGCTCATCCTCATTATCCTGAGCCTCTCCTTCCTCATTGCCCTGAGGCTGCCCGTTCCTGATCTGAGGCTGACCCTCATTCCCGTCGGATTCGTTCGCAATCTGTGTCGGCTGTACCTCTGCCAACGCAGATGTAACCGGCATACAGGTCACAACCAGTCCGATAATCAGTGCGATGGATATCCATCTTGCAAATCTGCTTCTCTGTCTCATAGTTCTTCTCCTTAAAATAAACATTCAATATCAAAAAAAGCATACGCGAATGCACGAAAAACCGTCGGCATCGCTGTATGCTGAAATCTGCGCTTCCTTATATGCTTTGTACGTTTTATACGCTTTCACACGCTTTGGATATAGATTACTTTTCTTTTTCTTCATTTGCTTTTCCGTTTCTTTCTTCGATAATTCAAGTTAATTTCTTGCTAAATATTACCGAAAACACGAAACAATTTTACCAAACTAAAGCAGTCTGGTCAAGCTTTTTTTGAAGCTTTGTTAAAGTTTTCTCTTGTTTTTTTGTGTTTTGTGTGTGTTCTATGTGAACCGACCCTTGTGGCTTCTTTTTTTGTTTTTTGGCACAAGCTTGTCGCCCTTATCTTTTGACCTATGGGCACAAAAAATACCGCTTCTGCGGCAAGCTCTGCTCGCATAAGCGGTAATATGCTGTTCATTTTGCTCTCGCCGACTCTCGGCATAGGCGGTATCTGTCCTACTGCTCGTCCATGATGGCATCGAACTCAGCAACCGCTGCCTCAAATTCGTCATCATCCTCAATGTCGAAGATGTCGTATTCATCCTCGCCTATCTCCTTGTAACCGTAGATATACACATCGTCCGTGCTGTCATGCGGGATCACTGCGATATATTCCTTGCCGTTACACTCGAACACACCCATTACCTCGCACTCGATTTCCTCGCCGTCATCGTATACCAGCGTAATGATATCAGCTTCTTCGTTTACGCTGTTTTTCTTTTCGTTTGCCATTTTCTATCCTCCGCAAATCATATTTAGCTTGTTTCATTTGCTAAGCTGCTCTAATTGCTATATTTTAACACAAAAACGCGATGCAGGCAACCGAAATATTGCCTAATTCTCTCTCTTGACAAAATATTCCTTTATTGCCTCGGCATTTTTCTCCGTGATGCCTGCTACGGCGCTCAGCTCCGCCGTGCTCGCCGCCCTTATATTTTCCACAGACTTAAAATGAGCAAGCAAGGCGTTTCGCTTCGCCGGACCTATTCCTTTGATATTGTCAAGCAGCGAACCGATTGAATTTCTGCTGTGAAGGCTTCTGTGGTACTCTATTGCGAACCTGTGAACCTCCTCCTGTATGCGACCGCAGTATTTGAACAGGAGCGGATCCTGCCTCAGCAGATATTCCTGACCTCTGCTGTTTACGAGCGCTCTTGTCCTGTGGCTGTCGTCCTTTGCCATTCCGAGCACAGGAATCGAAAGCCTCATCGCAGTCAGCACCTTTTCGGCAGAGCTTACCTGTCCCTGTCCGCCGTCCATCAAAATCAAATCGGGGAGTGTGCCAAAGCCCGGATCTCCTGCCTCTGCACGTCTGAATCGTCTGTAAAGCATCTCCCGGAGGCTGCCGTAATCGTCGGGGCCTTCAACCGTCCGTATCTTGAAGCGCCTGTAGGCCTTTTTTACGGGCTGAAGGTTTTGGAAAACTACCATTGCGCCTACGGTATCCACGCCGTTTGTATTGGAAATATCATATGCCTCGACTCTGTAAAACTCCTTCTCCTCGCCCAAAAGCCCCGCAAGTGCATTCCTGAGCGCATTCTCCTTTTCCTTTGCTGTTTCGACCTTGATTTCCAGCGTTTTTGCAAGCTCGACCACATCCTTGCTTGCCAATTCGAGCAGTGCGCGCTTTTCGCCCTTCTGAGGGACAAATATGCGGACTCTGCGGCTGCCCCTTCCGTCGCCCAAGCCTTCCAGATACTGTTCTATCAGCTCCGCCTCCTTCAGGGGTCTTGCAAGCAGAATCTCCGGCACAAGCTGCGCCCACATACTGTAATACTGCTTGATAAACTCGCCGACCACCATATCGTAATCGTCCTCTGCACCGGTCTGAATATTGAAGGTCTCCCTGCCGCTGAGCTTGCCGTCTCGCACCGTAAACAGGGCAATGGAGGTGTTTTCTCCCGTTCCCACAGGCAGAACAATATCCATATCCTTGCCCGAGGTCATCGTTACCCGCTGCGTTTCGCTTATCGCTGTCACAGCCGCTATGTGATCACGGTATACTGCCGCCTCCTCATACTTCATTTCCTCTGCGGCATTGCGCATCTGAGCCGTCAGATAATCTATGAGCGGCTTCTGCTTGCCTCCCAAAAAGCTCATGACCTCGTCGATATGCCTGCGGTATTCCTCCTTGCTTATGCTTCCCGTACAGATGCCTCTGCACTGTCCTATGTGATAGTTGAGGCAGGGTCTGTGCCCCTGCGGAAAGCTTGCGACAGAGCACCTTTTCAGCACATATATTCTGTTCAGAAGCTCGATGATGTCGTTGACTGCACCCGCATCGCTGTAGGGTCCGAAATATTTGCTTCCGTCCTTTTTTATCAGCCTTGTTTTGAGCACTCGTGGATACTCCTCCGCAAGCGTTACCTTTATATACGGATAGGTTTTGTCGTCACGAAGCAGTACATTGTACTTCGGTGCATATTTTTTTATGAGGTTGCACTCGAGTATGAGGGCTTCCATCTCTGTCCTGCAGGTGATGTACTCAAATTCGGCAATGTTGGAAACCATGGCGCGCACCTTTGCGCTGTGATTTGCCGAGCTTTGAAAATACTGTCGCACTCGGTTCCTCAATGAGATTGCCTTGCCCACATATATCACCTGTCCGAGCTTGTCCTTATGAAGATAAACTCCCGGGCTATCCGGGAGCTTTTTTAGATTTTCCTTGATATCAAACATCAGTACGGCCAATTCCTTTGCTTAACGTCGCGCTCTCGCTCAAGCTGCTGCAAGGCTATACGGCGCAGCTTCGCCTGTCTTGCCTCCCGGCGTTTCTTGCGATTGAGTGCGCGCAGTATCATAATGCTTATGCACAAAGCCAAAATCAGAGCAATTATCACTAATATCAAAACCGTCTGCAGGTTGGTAATTCCGAGTCCGGAGAGGAACCAGCCCTCCTTCACGTCCTCTGCCGCGCCCAGCTCGATGCTCCTGACATAATCGTCGGCAAGATAGATTTCTACCCTTCCGACAGTATCACCCTTTTTTATGGGTGCCCTCAGAGCATCCTCGTATACGGTCTTGGTAGTTACAAGTGAGGCGGAAGCGCCCTCCGGTAGATTGATGTATCCGGCTTCCTTTGCCAGCGCCTCTACCTTGTTTGTGGCGCCTCCCTTCAGCCCTGCCTCACCGAAGCCTTTGCCCTTATCAAATGCCGTATACTTGGAGAGGCTGCGCTTGGCGTAATTCAAAAGTGCCCTGATATCACTGTACCTGTCGTCAAGTGTCGAATCCATTATTACCGCATATATCTCAAAGCCGTCTATATCGCAGCCGACCACCATGGTAGTCCTGTAATCGGGGGTTGTGCCCGTTTTACCGGCAAACACGCCATCATACTTTTTTACCTTGAGTACTCCGTTGAAGGTCTCGGTCTTCCCGCCCTCGAGAAAGAGATTTGTGGTCTCAAGCTCCCTTTCGGCGTTCTTGTTGGTGGCAGGCAGCGTGTATTTTGCGCTTCCTGCAATTCGCCTTATATCTTCGTTTTTGAATGCCTCTCTTGCAATCAGAACGACATCCCTTGCCGTTGAGCTGCATTCGTAGCCGGCAGCCTTGACTCCGCTGGCATTTGCAAAATGCGTGTTGGTACAGCCGATTTGCTTTGCCCGCGCATTCATCAGTCCGGCAAACTCCTTCTGAGTCCCTGAGACTGCTATTCCCAGTGCTTTTGCGGCATCGTTTGCCGAGGTCAGAAGCGCCTGATAAATCAGATCCTCTACGCTGATTTCCTCCCCGGCATAAACTGCCGACCTTGCCTTGTCTACCTTTGTCGCCTCGGCATCCACCGTAATCCTTGTGCTCAGACCGAGCTCCTCTGCCGCTATGAGGCAGGTCATCAGCTTTGTTATGCTGGCAGGATTGTGCTTCTCGTCTGCGTTCTTCTCCCAAAGAAGTTCTTCTGTCGTCGCACAGTATACCATTGCCGAGCTTCCCGTCACCTCGGGCTTTGTCGCCGCAAATGCCACCGTCGGTATATTTGCTCCCATTATTGTAAAAAGCAAGAATGCGCAAAGCAATTTATTCAAAATTCGTTTCTTCGTTATTTGTTTCTTCGTTTTTTTCATAGTCCCTGTCCGTCTTTCCCCTTTTGCGTATGCCCCGGTCCGCCTATTTTCTCTCAAAGAAAATGTCCGCAAGCGTATGACCTTCCTCTATGTGATTGTCCGCTGCCGCCGCTGCTCTTTCGTTGAACTGTCTGCTTTTGTCAAGCGGAAGCTCGTCTCTGCTGTCGTATATAACAAACGGAACAGGGTCTGAGGAGTGTGTCCTTATCGCAAGCGGTGTCCTGTGATCCGGCACGAGCAGTATTTTGAAGTCGTCTCCGCTGCTCTTGAGATATTCGTACAGCGGGCGCACGACTCTGCCGTCAATATATTCCGCACAGCGCATCTTTGCCTCGAGATTGCCTTGGTGTGAGCACTCGTCCGTGCCCTCGATGTGCATATAGACCATATTCTGACCGCGCTCGTATTCCTCGACAGCCTTTGCGACCTTGCCCTCATAATTTGTATTTATCGTTCCGTCCGCACCCTCGACATCTGCCACGCTGATACCCGCAAATTTGCCGATTCCGCGAATCAAATCTACCGCCGATATCACCGTCGCCTTTACTCCAAACTTCTCCTCAAAGCTCGGGAGCTGCGGTCGGGTTCCCTGTCCCCATATCCACAGGCTGTTCGCCGGGTTGAGTCCTCTTTCGAGCCTCGCCTTGTTTACCGGATGATCCTTCAGCAGCTCGTAGCTTTCGCGCATCATATCTGTCAAAAAGCTTGCGCTTTTGCCCCTTGGAAGATATTCGCGTGCGCTTCTGTCCAAAATATCGTGCGGTGGTACGCACTTGTACTCGGTATGTGCGTGTGGATGTTCTTTTTTGAGGAGCATACAATGTCTGTAGCCCGTTCCCGTATGGAAAAACAGGTTTTCGTTTGCAAAATGCTCGTTGATGCACTTCAGCAGCTCCTCACATTCCTCCGTGGTGATATCTCCTGCCGCATGGTCTCTTACGATATAGTCCTCGTAGGCTGCCTCGCCTGCCGGATCTATCGTTATAAAATTCGCCCTGAACGAAATATCGGTATCCAGCATATCCACGCCAATAGCCGCAGCCTCAAGCGGTGAACGTCCCGTCAAATAAATTCTCGGATCATAGCCCATTACCGAGAGGTTGGCAGAATCGCTTCCCGGACCGACTCCCTCTGGAACTGTCCTTACCGTTCCTATTCTGCCTCTTGCGGCAAGCATATCCATAGTCGGAATATTTGCTGCTTCTAGCGGTGTTCTGCCTCCCAAGGAGTCAATCGGCTCATCGGCAGAGCCGTCGGGTACAACAATCAGGTATTTCATATTTTGTTCTCCTCTTCAAATTCCTTCATAAAATCAACCAGCGCGGCAACACCCTCCTTTGGCATCGCGTTGTATATACTTGCGCGCATTCCTCCGAGTGAGCGGTGTCCGGCAAGATTGATCATGCCTCTTTGCTTTGCCTCTGCAATAAATCTCTTGTCAAGCTCTGCATCGCCTGTCATAAATACGACATTCATAAGCGAGCGATCCTCTGCCGCAACAGGGCAGGTAAAAAGCCTGCTTTCGTCAATGCAATCATACAGAAGCCTTGCTTTTTCCTTGTTTCTTCTTTCCATTTCCTCTATTCCGCCAATCGACTTGAGGTATTTGAAAACCTCGCCGGCAACATAGATGGAGAAGCAAGGCGGTGTGTTGTACATGGAACCGTTGTCAGCGTGGATCTTGTAATCCAGATATGTCGGAGCTGCCTCGCAGGCGTGTCCCAGCAAATCCTCTCTGATGATTACGATGGTAGCACCGGCAGGACCTACGTTTTTCTGCGCGCCTGCCCATATCATTCCGAATTTGCTTACATCTATGACCTCAGAGAGTATGTTGGAGGACATATCCGCAACGAGCGGGATGTCCCCGGTCTGCGGAACATAGTTGAATTTGGTTCCGTAAATCGTATTGTTGGTAGCTATATATACATAGTCGGCATCCTCTCTGATGTCGTCCTTTTTTATCTTTGGCACCCATGTAAACTTATCGTCCTCTGAGGAAGCAATTACTCTGATGTCTCCGAATTTTGTTGCCTCCTTGTATGCCTTCTTTGCCCAGGTACCGGTCAGAACATAATCTGCCTTCCTTGAGTTGCGGAGCAGATTCAGCGGAACCATTGCAAACTGCAAGGTGCCTCCGCCCTGCACAAAGAGAACCTTATAGTTGTCAGGAATGTTCATAAGTTCTCTGAGATTGGCTTCCGCATCGTCAATAATCCTTTGATATTCCTTGGAACGGTGGCTCATCTCCATGACCGACTGACCGCTTCCCTCGTAGTTAAGCAAATCCTTCTGCACCTGCTCCAGAACCTCCAGCGGAAGCACCGACGGACCTGCAGAAAAGTTATATACGCGATTGTAATTGCTCATGATTTTCCTCCTGATTTTTTCGATAGATATAGTAAGTATACCACTTTACGGAGCTTTCGTAAAGTGATATACTTGTCAAAGAACGAAAATCAGCAGACAGAGCTGCTTCACCTCTGCTGCCCTGCGTTCGCGTACTATTTGAGGAGGTAAACATAAATGTATAAAATAGCAAGATTGAATAAGATTTCCCCTGTAGGACTCAAGCAGCTCACCGCAGCTTACGCACTCACGGATGAGCTCGGCGAGGCTGACGGCATACTTGTCAGAAGTCAGGATATGCACGAAATGGAGCTTTCCGACAGGCTCAAGGCTGTTGCCAGAGCCGGTGCGGGAGTAAACAACATTCCGCTTGACCGCTGCGCCGAAAAGGGTATAGTCGTGTTCAATACCCCCGGGGCAAATGCAAATGCAGTCAAGGAGCTGGTGCTTTGCGGTCTCCTGCTTGCCGCAAGAAATATTCCTCAGGCTCTCACCTGGGCATCAGAGCTCAGCGAGGATGTGAGCAAAAGTGTCGAAAAGGGTAAGTCACAGTTTGCCGGAAATGAAATAATGGGCAAGACCCTGGGTATCGTCGGCTTGGGTGCCATTGGTCGCAGGGTTGCTGCCGCTGCCGGGGCTCTGGGTATGGAAATTGTCGCTTACGATCCCTTCTATGTATCCGGCGGCGAGGGAATAAGCGTCTACCGGGACCTTGCGGAGATGCTTCCGCTCTGTGATTTTGTGACACTTCATCTCCCTGCCAACGACAGCACAAAGGGAATGGTGGACAAAAAGCTTTTCGATGCAATGAAGGACGGTACTGTTCTTCTCAACTTCTCCCGTGACAAGCTGGTGAATGAGCTTGACCTTGCCGTTGCACTTGAATCGGGCAAGCTCGCAAAATATGTTACGGACTTTCCTAACGACAATATGGTCGGCAGAAAAAATGTCATACTGCTGCCTCACCTTGGCGCATCGACGGCGGAGGCCGAGGATAACTGCGCCGTTATGGCCGTAGACGAGCTGCGCGACTACCTCGAAAACGGAAACATAATCAATTCCGTCAACTTCCCGAGACTCGATATGGGCAAGCTGGAAGGCGGAGTACGTCTTTCATTTATAATTCGTGATATGGCAGACCCGGCAACGGAAATTCTTGGGCTGCTGTCGGCTGCGGGGCTGAATGTTTCCCGTGTAATGGCAAGCCGCCGCGAGGACGGAATTGCTTATGTGCTGGCTGAGCTTGCAGGCGAGCAGGCTCCGGGGCTTCTGTTCTCCGGCGAGCTTGGCGCAAAGCTGATTCGGTCAAGAACCATCGAAAAATAGCATACATAAAAGCGATAAAGACAAGAGTCCCGTGTCATACGTATGACACGGGGCTCTTTTTTGCAATCAATATATTTCTTTTATCTGTCCCATTCGGAAGGCTTCCACCAATGCGTTCAAATCGCTTATCCTCTCCACAAAATCAGCACCCTGATCCGTGTCTATTATGAGAAGTCTTTCCGGCATCGTTTCCACCGTTTTCATCACCGGCGAATGGAATATCTGCGTGCCGTCCGGCTGCAAAGGGCTGTACGGCTTGTGCTCTGCCAATGCCATAAATCGCGAGTTGAATATAAAGGTGTAGCCTGCTATACCGGTCTGCTTCTGATATGCCTTGGATATGCCTCCGTCTATCACGTACAGCAGCCCGCCGCCCTTGATAGGCGACTCACCATCCTTGATTTTTACGGGCACGTGACCGTTCAAAATCTTCGATGTACGCGGATTTAAGCCAAACTCTCTGATTATCTTTTCGCAGTAGCTTTTTTCCTTTATGTATCGGTAATACGGCTTTGTGTATTCCTTGTGCGCTGCCTTGTCTGCAATAAACAGCCGTTCAAAGGTCGTCATCTTCTCCTTGCCGAAAAGCGGTGAGTTGCTTCCCAGCCACAGATACCACATTATGTCTCCGGATCTGCCTATTTCTCCTGCGCGATTCGGGTTGAAGTATGCTTTTCTTACCTCATCATCCAGGTAGTCCATCAATGCCTTGCCGGAATGCTTTACTCCGTTAAGCTCAACCTCCTCAAACTCGCCGTCCTCCGTCGTAGGTATGCAGCCGTGATAGAGAAGATTTCCGTTGATCCTTGTGTACAGAGCGCCGTGGCTGTAAAGGAATTTGATATGCCTTTGCAGCTTTTCGGAATTGAGGAAGGAAGCCTCCAGTGCCTTCAGCATTTCTTCCTCCTCCTCGCTGAGCTTGTACGGGTTGTTTACATCCAGTGTAGGGAAATTCGTATCGCGAAGCTCCCAAAGCTTACCCTCTATCTCAACCGTGCCTGCCTCCAAATCTATCTTATCCAGCAGCAGACGTTTTTCCATCCTGTACTCCGGATGAGCCTTGATTCGCTGACCCTCGACCTTGAACTGACAAATCGCTATTGCCTTGTGCATACGAGCCGCCAAATCCTCATCCACCGGGTCAAATTTGTTTGTATCCAAAATATGCGGACGGAAAAACTCGCAGGGATCGTCGCCGTAAACCTCCTGCGCAAAGCTTGCAAGAGGTCTGAGGTTGATGCCGTATCCGACCTCGAGCATATCAAAGTTGTTGTAGCTGATATTCATTCTGAGCAGGTTTGTCATACACGCCCAGTTGCCGATTGCCGCTCCCATCCAAACTATGTCGTGATTCCCCCATTGAAAATCAACATCGTGATAATTCATCAGAAAATCCATTATCTCGTCCGGGTGCGCTCCTCTGTCAAAAATATCGCCGATTATGTGCAGCTTGTCCACGGCAAGCCTGCTGATTGCCTCCGTCAGCTGCACTATGTATTTTTCCGCAACGCCGCATTCGACTATTGAACGGATAATTTGGCTGTAGTAGTGCGCCTTGTTTTCCTCATCGTCTGCGTGGAGCAGCTCGTCTATGCTGTAATCCATATATTTCGGCAAACGGCTGCGGACTCTTGAGCGCGTGTACTTGGTCGATACGGATTTACAAATCGTAATCAGGCGATATATCACCGTCGCACACCAATCGTCAAAATTCTGCTCGCTTTTCTTTCTTCGTGCTATCTCTGCCTCTGCATTGTATATGAGCGATTCGAGATCACGTCTGTCCTTTTCGCTCAAAACGCTGCCGTAGTGCTCGTCGATTTTTACTTTTATGGTTCCCGATGCACTTTTTAGCATATGTATAAACGCCTCATGCTCTCCGTGCAGGTCGCTCAAAAAATATTCGGTGCCCTTCGGCAATGCCAGGATTGCCTTCAGGTTAATGATTTCGGCTGAAGCTGCCATTATATTGGGATAATCCTTGGATAATCTCCTTAAATACTTCAAATCTGCCATTGCGCTTCCTTTCTCGTGTTATGACTTGATTTTTTCTGCTGCTAATATAATACAATGAGCCGAAGCCGAAAGCAAGCGAAAATCACTCAAAAATCTCAATCACAGCACCTCCGTGCCCGAATAGTAATGAGTCAGTATCTGACGGTAGTCCGCACCCCTTTTGGCCATTCCGTTCGCTCCGTATTGGCTCATTCCGACACCGTGTCCCGAACCGTTTGAGGTAAAAACAGCCCTTGTCTGCTTAGCGTTTTTGTCCGAGTGCTCCTCAAAGCTGAGCGAAAACAGGGCAGAAGAAAGCCCCAGGGCATTTCTCAGCTCCGTGCCCCTCAAGCTTACTTCGCCTATCTGTATCCTATCGACCCTGCCGCCTGCCGTGCGCGACAATATCCTTATGCTCTGTCTGTCGATGCTGCCGAAGCTTTTCTCGGGAAATGCCGCCCTTAGCTTTTCGCTGAGCTCGCTGATTGTAAAGCTTTTTTGCTCATTTCTGTGAGTGGCTTCCTCCTCGTAGGGGCTTGCGACGCTCAGCAAATACGGAACGGCACTTACAAAAACATCCTCGGAGTTTTCTGTCTGTCCGCCGCTCGAGGAAAAAAACAGCGGCTGCATCACAAGCTGTCCGTCATAGTACAGAAGCTGACCCTGTGTTTCCCTGCAGGCGTTTTTTATTTTCTTAAAGCCGTCAGCGGATGTTCCCCAGCCGTCGGGGTGGCAAGCGATGAGCTCCTCCTCGGTCTTGTATACCTGACAATGCGTGGAGGAGCACACAGGCGCATTCGGATGTGCGGCAGGCTTTTTTTGCTCGTACTTTTCCAGCTTTGACATCGCAAAGGTTCTTGCCGCCACCGACTGCGCCTTCAATGCCTCGCTCTCGAAGGAGCAGGGCATTTCGCTTGCCGCAACACAGGTGACATATTCCTCGAAGTCCACCGATACAAGCCTGCCCTCATTTTCCTTCCATACCTTTATTTCCGAGGGCGGCTTTATCCTTGCCGCTACCGTCTTGTCCGTCCCTGTGTCCTCCCCCTGCTCCGAGCCGAATTCTCCCCATATACCGACCGCCAGCGCAGGAACTGCAATAAAAAAAATCAAGCAAGCTGCAATGCTCTGCATCATAAGCTTCATCTGATTATCTCCTGTCTGTATTTGTTCATATCTGATTCTATGCGCGTCAGGTACAAAATATTCCTCCGCGATATTTTGCGATGCGCTTTTTTTCTTGTAATTTTTCACACTTTCTTTTATAATATTAGTAATATTTACAAACACAGAGCGCTAACAAAGTGCTAAAATGTATTTATCACGGAGGGAACGATATGGCTCTGACCGTACAGGATCTGACCAAGCTGCAATGCTTTTCACACATTCAGCTTGTCGCAGGCGAAAAAGGCATCAAGAACAAGGTCAACGGTGTGGGTATTTTGGACTATGAGCTAATGCCCGAGTATATCGACAGCTTTCTGACTACCTTTTCGCCCGGTGACTTTATCCTTTGCAGCTTTCTGTATCAGTATTGCTGCAACAGACCCGAGGAAATACTCCCGATGGTAAAGGAGCTCCAAGCCTACGGTGCTTCCGCTCTGGGCTGCAAGAAAATTCTGTATCCCGAGCTTCCTGCGGAGGTCCTTGAGTTTGCCGAGCAGCACAGCTTCCCGATTTTCCAATTCGGAAAGGAGGTCTATTACGAAAACATCATATATGAGGTTTCCGATGCCCTCCAAAAGGATGACAGAAATCTGCTGACAACGGAGAATATAGACAGTATGATACTGGGCAGGATGCCCAAAAACAGAATATATACGATTGCAAAAACGCTTTCGCTCTCATTCAAGGAATATTGCCGCATTGTATACATATCGCAGGACAGTGCGGAGTTTCGCAGCCGGCTGCCGCGCTACTGCCGCAGCTTCTACCTAAACCGTAATATCGGCGACAAGGCTATGGTGGCACAGTACCAAAACGGCTTATTCATCATACTGACAGCCGCAAAGCCGGACGAAAGGGCCTTTGATGTGCTGCTTGACAGTATTTTGGGATATATGGGTATAGAGACGGAGCTTTATTGCTGCAAGAGCAGGCTGCACAAGCCCTTTGATGAGCTTGATCTTGCTTTCCGCGAAAGCTATCGCACATATGCGGCCTCGCTTGCAGATCTCACAAGCTTTGAGAGCTATGATGATATCGGTGTATATCAGCTCCTTCTGAGCGGACAGCTCTTTCCCGAGGCTGATGCTTTTACGGAAAGGTACATCGCGCCTCTTGCCGACAAGCCGGATTACCTGGATACGCTCTCCGCGCTTGTACGTGCCGGCGGTGATATAGCCGGTGCCGCCGCGGTTTTTGGCTGTCACCCCAACACCATCCGCTACAAGCTTGCGCGCATCAGAGAGCTGACAAGCAGCGAACACGAATCGGACAATAATTTTTATATGAATCTTTGTCTTGCTTTCAGGATTTATCGTCTGAGGCAGGTCAAAATGATGGAAAGGATATTGATATGAGTAAAAAATTTAGAGCAAATTTGCTGCTTTTACTTACGGCAGCGGTCTGGGGTGCATCCTTCGTATCCCAAGTAAGCGGAATGGAACACGTGGGTCCTATAACCTTCCAGGGCATCAGACTTATGTTTTCCGCACTCGTTTTGATTCCGGTTGTCTTGATTATGAACAGAGGGAAGGGTGCAATATTTGCGCCTGAACGTAAGGAGGAAAACAAAAAGCTTCTGTTCGGCGGTGTGTGCTGCGGACTCGCCTTGTTCACAGCCTGCATTTTGCAGCAGTTCGGCTGCGTGTTTACCACTGCCGGCAAGGCGGCGTTCATTACGACCCTTTATGTCGTGATCGTCCCTATTTTCAGTCTTTTTCTCAGAAAACGTGTTCGTCCGATTATGTGGCTGTGCGTTGTTTTGGGCGTGATAGGCTTGTATCTTCTGGCTATGCCGGACGGCTTCGGCAGTGTATCAAAGGGCGATTTCTTTGTAATACTCTGTGCCGTTGCGTACGCTGTACATATTCTTGTATGTGACCATTTTGTTGTAGAAAATGACGGTGTCAAGCTCTCCTTCGTGCAGTTCCTGACTGCCGGAGTTCTCGGCTGTATCGCGATGTTCATATTTGAAACGCCGAATTTGGATGATATTCTTACCTGTGCACTTCCTATTTTGTATGCAGGCTGCATCTCCGGCGGTGTCGGATATACTCTGCAAATCGTAGCACAGCGCGATGCTGAGCCTACAGCGGCTTCGTTGCTCCTGAGTCTGGAGTCTGTTTTCGGAGTACTCTTTGGTGCATTGCTTCTGCACGAGGTTATGAGCGGCAGAGAAATTATCGGCTGCTGCACGATTTTTGCAGCGGTTATCATCTCAAATCTGCCCGAAAAGACCGTTAAGCTGAAGGATAGATAAAACAGCTGATAGGACAAACAAATATAAGTCTTCCTATAAACAGTAAAATGAATTGAATTGCAAAACGAGCCGTCGCTCGGTCGGTCAGTGGGCTTTTCTGCTCACAGACTGCCGAGCTTGGCTCGTTTTTATATTCTCCTAATCAATATTCCTTCTCGCCCTGCTCTGCGGCTCCGTCCCTTGTTGCCGGAACCAGCAGATGCACTCTGCTCGCACCGGCATTCTTCAAAAGCCTCGTGCAATGCCGTGCCGTTGCCCCCGTTGTATATATGTCGTCTATAAGCAGTATACTCATATCCTTTAGGGGCTTCTCCGAGTGCACTTCGCCCGTCCCTCTCGGGAGCCTGCGACTGTCAAGCGCAAACGCATTTTCCAGCTTCATATATCTTTCCTGCGGAGAAAGGCTGCGCAATGCCTGCGTATCCTTTATCCTCATCAGGAGATTTTGTGCATGGTACATACCGGTCTGTCGGCAAAAGTATTTTGCCAGCTTCTCTGCCTGGTTAAAGCCACGCTTTTTCAGCTTTTGCCTGCTTATGGGTACGGCAGCGACAATGTCGCAGTCCAGGAGCTGCGCCGCCGACGGGTCGCTGCGCACTCGGTCTGCCATCATCTGCGCGGCGACCCGTGCCACATAGCTGTGGCCGTTGTATTTGAGTTCAAATACAACGCGGCGGCCGTACAGCCCGTAGCGGAAGCAGCCTGTCACGGAATCCGGCAAGTCGTCCGCAGCCTCATCACTCTGCCCGTACAGCAGCTCCGAAGGCTCACGCGGATCTAGCGTCAGCCTTCCCCACTCGATTCTGCGTATGCAATGATCGCAAATTGCGTAGCTGCGCGTGCTGTCCACATAATTGCCGCATACGATGCAATATGTCGCCGTAGGATATATCAGCTCAAGCGCACTGTCTGCCAGGTTTCGCAGTCTCCCGTACAGCTCCGCATAGGCTCCCTTATCCGTCCTTATCACCTTATCCTGCATCAAGTCCTCGACCTCTCCTTTCAGCCTATTCCCCTATACATACTCGCCAGCCTGTCCGCAAGCCCGGAATTTCTGCTTCCGCTGCTGTTGTTGTCAACCATAGCGTTCATATATGCCGGATTACCGACAATATATACCTTGTCCCTGGCACGTGTGATTGCAGTATAAATCAGGCTGCGGGTAGCAAGCAGCGGCGGAAACCAGCTCATCGGCATTATCACCGTCGAAAACTCGCTGCCCTGGCTTTTATGCACGGTGATGGCATATGCCGGCTCAATTTCATCAAGCTGAATATACTGATATTCCACCCAACGGAAGCCGTCATAAACGACCGTTACACTTCTCATCTCCCCGTCTATTGCCGCCACTATCCCTATCTCTCCGTTAAACACACCCTTGCCGTCGGGCTTTCCGTCGGGAGTGCGGTACATTTCTCCGAGCTGCTCAGCCGTCGGTCCGTTTCGGTATTCGATTTGATAATCATTCTTTGTCTGCATTACCCTGTCACCGACTCTGAACATTGTGGCTCCGAAGCTCAGCTCAGCCTTCTCCTCCGACGGAGGATTGAACACGGCTCTGAGTCTGTCATTTAGGCTCGCCGTACCTATTATCCCTTTTTTTACGGGTGTTATAACCTGCACACCTTCCGGAGACATCCCCTCCGCAAGCTTAACTATCTTGTCAAGAAGCTCCTGCTGCTTGCCGGCCCGTATCAGCTCAAAATCCTCTGCAAAGCTCGGATATTCCCCCGAGTTTATTCTGTGTGCATTCATTACTATAGTGCTCTGTGCGCTTTGGCGGTGAATTTCCTCGAGTCTGGCGGTGAAAAACAGCTCGCTTGCAATCAAATCCGCCAGTACATTTCCCGCACCTACGGACGGAAGCTGATCGGAGTCGCCGACAAGAATCAGCCTTGTCCCTGTTTTTATCGCATTGCAAAGAGCCTCGGTCAGCATCAGATCCAGCATTGATGCCTCGTCTATTATTATCACATCCTGCTCCAGTGGTCTTTCGCTGTTACGGGCGAAGCTCATAAACCTGCTTTCCTCGTTGTAGTAATATTCGAGCAGGCGGTGCACGGTACAGGAAAAATGTCCGCTCGCCTCCATTACCCGTTTTGCTGCTCTGCCTGTCGGCGCCGCAACGGCTACCTTCATCCCGCTGCCCTCAACGATAGAGATCAGCGCCTTTATAATCGTCGTCTTGCCCGTGCCGGGACCTCCCGTGATAATGGAAACCCCGTTCATCAGGGCATTGCGCACCGCAGTCCTCTGCTCCTCTGCAAGTGATATATTTGCATCTCGTTCGGCTCTTGAAATCAGTGCCTCGATATCGCCGCCTACAGGCTTGAGTCCGCCGTCGGGGCTTTCGAGCTGCGCAAGCTTACCGGCAACGCTGCACTCTGCCTTGTAATATCCGTAGAAGTAGACTGTACGCAGACCGTCCACATCCGCAAGCTGAAGCCTTCCGTCAAAAACCATATCCTCCAGCACGTCCTCTATCAGCTCGCCGCCCGCACCCAGGAGCTCTACAGCTTTTTCGCAAAGCTCTCTGTACGGCGCATAGGAATGACCCTCGCCTGTATAATTTCTCATACACAGCATTATGGCGGCTTCGATTCTGTGTCTGTTGTCAGACTCTATTCCCAGCTTGCCGGCAGCCTCGTCTGCCCTTGCAAAGCCCAGCCGCGGAAACTCCTCGAGCAGCCAGTACGGATTGTCCTCTGTCAGCGAAACAGCCGCCTCGCCCACCAGGTCGAAAATTCTGATGATATAATAATTGGAAAATCCCAGTGAGCGTAAAAACAAGGTCACCTCGGGGGTGACCTGACTGATTTTTGTAATATGTTCTCCTATCTTAACCACGATACGCCTCTGCCCCATGCGGAAATCTTATTCCTCTTATACTTTTTCGCCAGCTTCAGCAGCTCCTCGCGTGTATTTTGCTTAGGTCGTACGTGAGTCGACTCCGCCAGCATAACGAGCATTTTTTCTGCATTTTCTCTCGTGCATATTCCTGCCTCGATGAGGTCATTTGCATCCACAGCCAAATCCTCGACAAAAATCGCCTCGCCGTTTTTCTTGATTTCGCCGAGCATATATATCTTGCTTCTTATCTTTGTTTCCGAATCGTAGCCCAATGCCAAGCGCTGTGCTTTTTCTATGTTCAGCAGATATTCGTATCTGTCCATGCTTCTTTCAAAGATGAATTTTTTCAGATCCTGCGGCTGTGCGGTAAAATACAGCTTTGCCATATCGTATACCGCATCCACCAGGTGCTGATGTGTTTCCTCATCAAAGTGCAGTCTTTCTATGGATGGCAGAGCGCGCTTTTTACCTATCAGTGAATAGAACAAGCCCAAACGTCTCTCTGCGATAGGCTTTGTCCTTTCGATACCCTCGCAAAGCTGCATAAGGTCGCTCTTTTCTCTGTGTGTGAGCCTACTGTACTCCTTTTCGCCGAGTATTACCCTTATTATGCCTGTGTCCATGAGCATATTCAGACCCTTGCCGGCATGGACTGCCCCCATAATTTCACTAAACTCGTCTCTGAGCTTTTCCGCCCTGACGTTTTCGAGCAGTCTGTAATTTGCTACTATGGCCTCGTATACGCTCTTGCTGAGGTCAAAGCCGAACTGCGCCGCATATCTTACTGCCTTTATCATACGGAGCGGCTCCTCCTTGAACGCCTTGTCCGCATCGCCGATGGTTCTTACGAGCTTTTTTCTGATATCCTCTCTGCCGCCGTAAGGATCGACAACGGAGCTTACTGATACATACGGATTTACGGCTATTGCATCCACGGTAAAATCGCGACGAGCCAAATCTGCCTCGAGCTTATCGGTGAATAGACCCTCGTCAGCCTCGACAGCGACTCCGGCATTTTGTGTCCTGTATGTAGCTATGTCTATTATCATGCCCTCCTCGCCGAGCAGCTCTCCTTTTTCGTCGCAGACCTCATCCACAAGCTCCATACGCAAAACGCTGTATTTCTCGCTCAAAACTCCTGCTTCCGGTAAGGCTTGCTTCAATTCCGTAAGGTCTGCCGGTGTGACAATATCCCAGGCATAGGTTTTTTCGCCTACCAGTGAGTTAATGACACACTCGCCGACCGCATAGTTATCAAATCCGGCATCCGTAAGAGCTTTCATTACCTTCGTG
This sequence comes from uncultured Oscillospiraceae bacterium, assembly GCA_964596085.1. Classification (GTDB taxonomy): domain Bacteria; phylum Bacillota; class Clostridia; order Peptostreptococcales; family Anaerovoracaceae; genus CAG-238. Next base: position 1,401 of record CAZQSP010000001.1, on the reverse strand, counting down.
ACTTCCTTAGGTACTTTAATCATTTGCTTCCTCCTTAGAATCATCAAGCTTATCCTGTATTGCATCCATCGGCTTGTATATTTTCCGATTATCCAGTGTCCAAACCTTTTCACTGAAGCAGCCCGGAGCTGTTATCTCCAGTGCGGCCTCCATATCAAACATCCTAGCATCCAAAATGTCCAGATAGTGCAGCAGCTCTGCCTCCGGGAAAAGCGGCCTCTTTGGGCTTCCGAACTCAGGCTCATAGTGGTGCGAAAGTATCATATGCTCCAGCATTATTGCCTTTTCTCTCGGAAAATCAAGCTCAAGTGTCATTCTGTCGATTGACTTCACACCTTGAATTATGTGTCCCAGCAGCTGACCCTCGAACGAGTAGCCCGTGGCAATTCCGTCTGCCTCGGCAACAATTTCGTTAAGCTTTTCCATATCGTGAAGAATTACCCCTGCCAACACCAGGTCACGCTTGAGGTTGGTGTAGACCTCGCACACACGCATACCCGTCATCAGCATACGCTTCGTGTGATAAAGAAGTCCCGCAAATTCTGCGTGATGATTTTTCTGTGCGGCAGGATAGTAAAGCAGTCTTTCCTTGTTTTCCGTCAGCAGCTTGACACATATCGCTTTAAGGTCACTGTCCTCAAAGCTCTCGGCGGCCGCCAATATATAATTGTACATATCCTGCGGATCCTCAGGTGCAGCCTTGACAAAATCTGACATATCCACACTGTCTGTCGGTTCAAGCCGTCTGATTCGGAGTATGCGCATTTGGAGCTGTCCTGACCATTCCGTAATTAAAGCCTTTATCTTTACTACATCTTTTTCTTTTATCTGTGAGCTGAGTTCGAGCTCGCGCTCTCCCACATCCCACTTTTTTGCCGAGATTTCACCGTATTTGTCGCCCAGGGTCAAATCCCAATACTGTTTACCATTTGATCCGATTTTGATGGCGCTTCCCTTTACCATAAAAAAATCGGTAGCTTCCATATCTTTTTTTAAGTCCTTTATGTATATTTCTTTCATTCTACCTGTTCCCTCTGTATTTATATATATCCATTATATATCAAATACGCTCATACTGCAATAATTATCGGCGCGCGAGACAAAATAACGAGCGTCACCCAGCGCAGACTTCGACAAAAAAAGACATATTACGCCCTCAAGCATTGGCCTCAACCTTCCCTGCAAGGAGAATAGGCTTTACAAAAAAAATCTCCCTTGCAAAAGAGAGATTTTTCACATTTCCGGGCTTCCCTTGATGCTCTGAATGTGCGGGGCTCTGCTCCGCACATTCATTGGGACTCTGCTCCGCACATTACCCCTATTACCTCGTCCAGAGGCGGTTTGCGTATTTGCACTGCTTGAGTGCGGTCTGTGCTATGAGCTTGCCGTCCTTATCAAATA